>JACIXC010000012.1 GCA_014360655.1 Actinomycetota bacterium
CCCAGAAGGAGCCCGAGAAGTACCCCGAGCTCATCGTGCGCATCGCCGGCTACAGCGCCCACTTCGTGGACCTCAACAAGAAGACGCAGGACACCATCATCGCCCGCACCGTGCAGGAGCTTGGTGCTTGAGCGAAAGTCGCAGGCAATTGCAGTGGGGGCCATGAAGACGGTCGCTTGAGGCGGCTCAAGGGAGTGGGATGAGATCGCCCGAGAGCAGGCGGTAGGTCTCGCCTTCCGCCTGGACAAGCAGGTTGCCTCGCTCATCGATGCCCGCCAGGAGACCCTCCAGGCGGTCTTCCCCTCGCGCATCCGCCGGGGGGCATCTCCCGTCCCGCGGGCCTTCGGGATGCAGCGTATAATTCTCTACCCTTACCCGCCGCCCCACGTAGGCGAGGTGCCGGCGGTATTCGTCCCACACGCGGTCTCCATCGCGGGAGCATCTCTCCTCCAGCTCCCGCAACAGGGCGTGCAGCAACTCGTCCACGCTGAAGAACGTCCCCTCCTCGATGAGGAGGGAGGTGGGCGGGAGCTTGGAGGACAGGCGCAACTCCTCCGGAAGATATGCGACGTTCATGCCCAGTCCCACCACGACGCAACGCCCTCCTTCCCCGTCATACGCCTCGCTCAGGATGCCCCCCACCTTGCGCCGGCCGTAAACCAAGTCATTGGGCCACTTGAAGAGCGGCCCCTCACCGCCCAGGCAGACCACCGCGGCGCGCGCGGAAACGGCCACCAGCGCCGCAGCCGCGAAGGGCGCCACGTCCCCGAGCACCAGGCTGACGATGAGGCTCTTGCCCGGAAGGTCCACCCAGTTCCTGCCCAGCCTTCCCTTTCCCGCGGTCTGGTGCCTGGCGGTGACGACCAGGCCTGCTCTGGCACCTCTTTCCAGCAAGCGCCTGGCTTCGAGGTTGGTGGAATCGATGCACTCGTATCTCCTCAGGTCCCACTCCCGCATAACCATACCCGCTTCCATTCCAAAAAGAGCTCCGTCACCCGGTCAAGGTCTCACGTCGCGCGGCGGCGCGTGGAACAGCGGCGCCGACGGTCCATTGGTTATGTTCACTTCAACTAAAGTAGAATATCCGCCGCGCTATTGACATCGCCGCTTGTTTTCTATATAAATATAGCAAAATCCATAAGGGGGTTTCCATGGAAAAACGCGTGACGATCGCGGCGACGGTGAAGTCTACCTCTCTGGAGAGGAGCATGCTGGTGCGCGCCCTCCTCTTCGCCTCACTGACGGGGATCGGCGCCATCATGAGGATACCGCTTTCCCCGGTCCCGGTGACCATGCAGGTCTTCTTCGTGCTTCTCTCGGGATTGCTGCTGGGGCCCTTCTGGGGTCCCTGCAGCCAGTTGCTCTACATCCTCATGGGGACGTGCGGGGCGCCTTTCTTCGCCGCGCCCCCCCACGCGGGACCGACGGTGCTCGTGGGCCCCACGGGCGGATACCTGTGGGGTTTCCTTCTCGCGTCCTGGACGGCGGGGATGGTGAGCGACATGCTGTCCCGCCGTTCGCGGGCAGGGGGAGCTGCGCGCGGCGCGGCGCTCCTTGCGGGCTGCCTTGCCGGGATAGCGCTCCTTTACCTGTGCGGCGCTTCCTGGCTGGGAACATGGTTGGAAATAAATGGCAAGAGCGCATTTCTGGCTTACCAGCTGGGAATAAAACCCTTCCTGGCGGTGGATCTGGCCAAGGCGGCGCTGGCGGCCGCCGTGGCCCTTCCGCTGTCCGGGATTCAGCGGTACCTGGGGTGAACCTGCCTGTCGACGTCGCGGTCGGCGTTGCAGAGGTAAACTTCAGTAGAGCCAGGAGCAGGACAGGCGGTCAGCGCGAAAATCGTTCCGGGAGGCAGACCGCGGCAAGGCCTTGGTCGGCCCGGTGACCTTACAAGAAAACCCGCCCACCGGCAGCGATCCGCCGAGAACCGCCGACGCGGTTTCGGCACGGTAAAAATCACGGGAAGAGGTGATCATGGAAAAGAAGAAGCGCCACATCGGCATAACCGACACCACCCTGCGGGACGCCCATCAGTCCCTGTGGGCGACGCGCATGCGCCTCACCGACATCCTACCCATCGCGGAACGCATAGACGACGTGGGCTACCACTCCGTCGAGGTATGGGGAGGGGCGACCTTCGACGTGTGCATGCGCTACCTCAACGAGGATCCCTGGGAAAGGCTGCATCGCATCAGGGAGAAGTTCAAGCGCACCAAGCTGCAGATGCTGCTGCGCGGCCAGAACCTCGTCGCCTACCGCAATTTCGCCGACGACCTGGTGGAGGAATTCATCAAGCACGCGGTGGCCGGAGGCATAGACATCATCCGCATCTTCGACGCCCTCAACGACATCCGCAACATGCAGAAATCCATCGAGGTGACCAAGCGGGAGGGCGCTCACGCCCAGGGCACCATATGCTACACGGTGAGCCCCGTGCACGACATCGAGAGCTACGTGGCCCTGGCCAAGGAGCTGGTGGAGCTGGGTTCGGACTCCATCTGCATAAAGGACATGTCCGGCATCCTGGCCCCGTACGTCGCGTACGACCTGGTGAAAAGGCTCAAGGAAGCCGTGGAGGTTCCCATCCAGCTCCATTCCCACGCCTCCACGGGCATGGCCACCACCTCCTACCTCAAGGCCCTCGAGGCGGGGGCGGACGTGGTGGACTGCGCCGCGGCACCGCTCTCCCTCTACACAAGCCAGCCCGCCATCGAGACCCTGGTGGCGTCGCTCAAGGAGACCGAGTACGATCTGGGGCTGGACTTCGACGCCATCCGCGACGTCTCCGAGTATTTCGAGGTGGTCTCCAAGAACCGCAAGCTCATGGGTGCAGAGCAACCACTCATCGACATCACGGTGATCTCGCACCAGATCCCCGGTGGCATGGCCACCAACCTCATCGCCCAGCTGGAGCAGCAGAACGCCCTGGACCGCCTGGAGGAAGTCCTGGAGGAGATACCCATCGTAAGGCGTGACATGGGTTATCCTCCCCTGGTCACTCCTACCAGCCAGCTGGTGGGCACCCAGGCGGTATTCAACGTGCTCCTGGGAGAAAGGTACAAGATCATACCCCGCGAGATCGAGAACTACGTCAAGGGATACTACGGCAGGCCGGCGGGCCCCATCGGCGAGGAACTGAAGCGCAAGGCGCTGAAGGGGGAGGAGCCCATAACCTGCCGGCCCGCAGACCTCCTGGAACCGGAGCTCCCCAGGGCGAAGCAGGAACTGGACCCCTCCCTGGTGGAGAAGGAGGAGGACTACATCTCGTACGCCATCTTCCCCGACATCGCCCTCAAGTTCTTCGAATGGAGGAAGAACCCGGTGATCAGCGAAGAGGAGCCGCCGCAACGCCAGATGGAGCGCCGCGAGAAAGCCCTTCTCGACGGGGCGTCCCTGGAGGAGCTCTCCGAGAGGCTCGCCGTCGTGGTCAGCGAGGGCGTGGCCCAGGCCCTGCAGGGCCTTTCCGTCACCATCAGCCTGGGCGGGCAGGCGGCCGGCGTGGAGGCGGCGGCGGTCCCCGCGACCAGGAGAAGCGCGGTGGCGCAGATGGAAAAGGAGGACCTCGGCTTGGTGCTGGTGCGCGCGCCCATGGTGGGCACCTTCTACCGCACCCCCTCCCCCGGAGCGCCCCCATACGTCGAAGAGGGCGACGAGGTAAAGGAAGGACAGACCCTCTGTCTCATAGAGGTGATGAAGCTCTTCAACGAGATCCCCTCCCCGGTGAACGGTCGGGTGAAACGCATCCTCGCGGAGCATGCCAAGGGCGTTGAATACGACGAAGTCATCATGGAAATAGAGCCCCTGGGAGGGTAGAGCCTTGTTCAAGCGTGTCCTCATCGCCAACCGGGGCGAGATCGCCCTGCGCATACTGCGCGCCTGCAAGCTCCTGGGGCTGGAAACGGTGGGCGTCTACTCCAAGGCGGACACCGATGCCCTGCACCTGAACTACGTGGACCAAAAGGTCTGCGTGGGTCCTCCCGCGAGCGGGGAATCGTACCTCAATATCCGCAACATCATCGGGGCCGCGGAGATAAGCGGGGCGGACGCGGTGCACCCCGGCTACGGCTTCCTGGCCGAGAACGAGGACTTCGCCCGCGCCTGCCGGGAAAACGACCTCGTCTTCATCGGCCCCTCGCCCGAGGCGATGGCCATGATGGGCAACAAGGCGCGGGCGCGCGAGACCATGGCCGCGGCGGGCGTTCCCATCCTTCCCGGGATAACCTCGCAGGACCTGGACGAGTCCACCGCCCTCAAGGTGGCGGACGACCTGGGTTTCCCGGTACTCATCAAGGCCTCCCTGGGGGGCGGAGGCAAGGGGATGCGCATCGTCAACGACCGCCAGGAGCTGATAAAGGCCCTTCCCCTGGTGAAGGCGGAAGCCAGGCACGCCTTCGGTTCCGAGGAGATATACCTGGAAAAGTTCCTGCGGCGCGCCCGCCACGTGGAGATCCAGGTCCTCGGGGACTTGCACGGAAACGTCATACACCTCAACGAAAGGGAGTGCTCCATACAGAGGAGGAACCAGAAACTGGTGGAGGAAGCTCCCTCTCCCGCCGTGGATGCGGAGCTGCGCAAGCGCATGGGGGATGCGGCGGTGAAGGGGGCGGCATCCATAGGCTACAGCTCGGCGGGGACCATGGAGTTCCTCCTGGACGAGGAGGGCAACTTCTATTTCATGGAGTTCAACGCCCGCATACAGGTAGAGCATCCCATAACGGAGATGGTCACCGGCATCGACATCGTGGTGGAACAGATCAAGAACGCCATGGGGGAGCCCATGTCCCTGAAGCAGGAGGACGTGCCGCTCAAGGGACATGCCATCGAATGCCGCATCAACGCGGAGGATTTCCACCGCGATTTCCTGCCGACTCCCGGCGTCATCGAGACATGGAGGCCTCCCGGGGGCCCGCACGTGCGCTTGGACACGCACTGCTACCAGGGCTACGTGGTTTCCCCCAACTACGACTCCCTGCTGGCCAAGCTCATCGCGCACGGGAGCGACCGCGCGGAGGCCATGCGCATCATGAGGCAGGCCCTGCAGGAATTCGTGATCGAGGGGGTATCCACCCTCATACCCTTCCATCTGCGCCTGCTCGCCAACCCGGATTTCCGGGCCGGCAGTTATCACACGCGCTGGGTGGAACAGGAGATGTTCTGACGAGATACGCCCGGCCACGATACGCGGCCCGGAACATTGCGCCCCGGCGGAGTCCCCTTCAGGCGCCCCACGCGCGCCTCAGGACCATGGCGCCCGCCGCGACTATGCAGGCGCCTCCCACCAGGTCCTGCCAGCCCAGGCCCTCTCCCAGGAAAAGGGAGCCGAAGATCATGGCGCTCACCGGTTCCAGGTAAGCGATGATTCCCACGTGTTGCGCCTTCACTCCCCTCACGGCATACACATAAACCAGGCCGGCAAGCGCGGTATGCACGGTAGCCAGAACGACGAGGGACAGCCAGCCGCGGCCGCTCACGGGAAAACTGCGGAACGCGCAAAAAGGGAGCAGGAGAACGGCGTTTGTCGCGGTCTGGTAGAGGCTCACGGTGAGCGTGGGGGTGTCCTCGCGCAGTTTCTTCAGTGCGAAGAGAAGGAAGGCATAGGAAACAGCCGAGAAAAGGGCGAAGAGGGTGCCCATGCTCAGAAGTCCAGCCCCACCTTCCCTGCCGGTGAGAGAGATCAGGGCCATGCCGGCCAGGGCCAGGAGCAAGGCCGGCACCGTCACCATCTCCAGCCTTTCCTTGAGCAGCAGCGGGGCCAGGAAGGCTACCAGAACCGGGGCGAGGTAGGTGATGAACTCCGCGTCCCCTATGGAGAGCCGGTTGAGGGCCTTGAGGAAGAGGACCCAGTGGAGGGTCAAGAGGATGCCGCTTCCGACCAGCAGCACGGGATGCTTGCCGGGACGCAGTTGTTCCCGTTTGCCGCCCAGGGCGATCACAGCGGCGATGCAGGCCGCGCCGACGGCGGAACGCACGAAGACGACGAAGTGCTCCTGCCCCGGAAGGCCCACCCACCTCAGGAACACCCCCACCGAACCCCACAGCGCCGCCGCGCCCGCGATCAGGAGGTAGTCCGTCGCCCTTCTCGCTTCCATGCCGCGTTTCTTTCCGCCTCTCCCCCGGTCCTCCGCCGCGATCTCCCGCGCTACGTCACGCGGTTTCCCGCCCCGCCCGTTCCGCCTGCGAAGAAGGCATGCCCCATTCACCGACACTAAAACAAATCCCCCGACCGCGGTAGCTCGCCGTCTTCATCGGAAGGAAAGGCGCGGCGCCAGACGATATTGCTTCCGGGCGAGAGGCCTCACCTCGCCTGGATGGCGATATGCAGAACGCCGTCCTCGCTCAGTTCCCACTGCGGCGCTTCGCTCTCCCGCCCGGTGATGAGCTCGAAAAAGGCCTGTGACATGCCCACCATGAGAAGGTGAAGGCAGGCGTTGGCGATCTTCACGCTGATACTGCGCGCGTCGGCCTGGAGCTCACCCAGGTACCCCAGGCCCCTGCGCGCCAGGTAAAGCTTCAGGGAGGTGGCCACCTCCCGTGCCTGCCCGGCATCCACCCGCGCCTTCACGAAACGCCTCTGGGCCTCGACGACCGCCCGCTCAAGGGAAACCCCGTGCTCCGCCACCATGTCGTCTAGCACGGCATCAACGGCCAGCGAACCGAAGATGGCGACCCTTCTGCCGGTATCGCCGGCGGTGATGGTCCCCCGCGCGAGGTCCCACCGGTAGGCCGCGATATCCCTCGGTATGCCGCAGGTAGAGCATCTCTCGTACGCGATATCCCCGGGCTTGAACTCGTACCTCTTCCTGCGCCTCAATCTCCCGCCGAGAGCCACCTGGTGTGAGCCGGGATAAACGCTGACCCGGAATGCGTCCTCCCCAACCTCCTCGCTCTCCACCCGCATATCCACCCCCTCGAAGGCCTCCACCGCCCCCAGCACGTCCGCCTTCCACAACCACAGCGAATAAGGATGCTTGATGATCAGGGAGCGCCAGGGATAAGGCTCTCCGCTCTCCCAGTCCATGGACGCCTCCCCGTATCCGAAGACGCGGGCGACGTTGATGACTCTCTCGCTGAGGTCCTTTCTTATCCTCTGCACGGATTCATGAAGCATCTTGCCCGCGGGAGAGTCCCGGTCGTCCGCGCCGGGCACGCCCAGGAGAAGCGTGTTCCTGACCTCGAAGGGAAAGGTCCTCTCGATGAACCTCCTGGTCTCCCTCCTCCGGCTCTCGATGACCAGGGGTTCCATGGGCTCTCCCGTGAGTTCCGCCACGCCGCGAAAGACGTTGTCTATTATGTTGGATTCGTAGATGACCATGCGGTTACCGGGAGACTGGGCAAGGCTTATGACACCGCCGTCCTCCCAGCGCAGTTCAGCGCCCAGCATAGCAGGGGCGCCGCATTCCCGGCATCTCTCGATCTCCGCCACCATCGCCCCCCAGCTCGGCTTCCTTCAGACCTTGACCACTATGTGCAGGTCTCCGTCGTCCGACTGCTCCCACTCGTAGGTGGACTTCTCCAGGTTCAGGGCGATCTCGTAAAGGGCCTGGGCCATGCCCACCATCAGGTGCGGCAGGCAGGAGTTCTCGATGGTCAACGAAAGGTGCTTTTCGTCCGCCTCGAAGAAGGTCAGGTTGCCCATGCCGCGCAGGGCGGTGAGGCGGTTGAAGGTGATCCCGCCCCTTCTCCAGTTCATCTCGCCGGTCCTGTCCTTTACGTAACGCCTCTGCGCCTCGACGATCACCCCCGGTATTTCCTCTCCCAGCTCCGACTCGAGGTCCGCGAGCACGGCCTCCAGGGCGGCGGGCCCGAATATCGCCATCCTCCACCCGGTCTCCGAATCGGTGATCGTCCCCTCTTCCGTATCCCAGCGGTAGCGCGCCAGGTCGGCCGGAAGGCCGCAGGAGGGGCAACGCTCGTAGGAGATGTCGCCCGGCTTGAAGGCACGTACCCTTTTTCTGTGCAACCTCTCCTTCAACTCCACGGGATGTTCGGAAGGATAGGCGATAACCCGGTATACCTCCTCTCCCACCTGCTCGTATCTCGCCCAGAGGTCATCTCCCTCGACGGCCTCCGCCGACCCCAGGGCGTCGGCGACCCAGAAGGGTATGGAATAAGGCCTGCTCACCACGTTCGTCCTCCAGGGAAAGGGATCGCCTTCCTCCCAGCCCTCGCCGGGTATGGATCTACCGTATCCGTAGACCGCGCCTATCTCCATGACCCGCATGGTGACCCTTTTCGCCACCTCCCGCACGGGCACGCGGACCACCCGGGAGAGGGGTCCATTTCCCGCCAAATGTCCCTTGAGCACGCGGAACATCCTCCCTATCAGGGGCGGGAACCTCCTCTCTATGTATCTTCTCACCTCGCGCCGCCTGCTCTCGATGACGATGTGCTCGATGGGCATGCCGATGAGCTCCTCTATCCCACGGAAAAGGTTGTCGATGACCCTCGATTCATAGAGCACCATGCGGTTTTCGGGAGACCTCGCAAGGGTTATCACCCCGTTGCTCCCCCACCTCAGCTCCCTGCTTATCATGAGGGGGATACGGCATCGCGGACAGACCGGGATCTCCTTCATCGCCACCCTCCGAAGCTCCTATGTCCCGCTGCTTGCGGGCCGAAAAACCAAGATCACCTGATGATACTTCACCGCTCTCCCTCGAGCTCCCTTTTTCCGAGTGGCGCCCTTTTCCTTGCGCACGCGAGCGAGAACAAGCCCCCGTTTACCCCGCCCTCTCCTGCGTCATCTCACCCAGGTGGATACGGTAAGGTCCCCGTCCTCCGCCAGTTCCCATGCCACCTTGGAGCGGTCCACCCGGTAGGCCATCTCCACCAGGGCCTGTATCGCGCCCACCATGGGCAGGTGCAGGGCGGAGTTCTCCACGGTCAGGGTGAGGTGGCTGCGGTCGCCTTCGAAACTGGCAAGGTTTCCCAACCCGCGCAGGGCGATCATGCGGCGGAAGTTCTCCGCGTCCCTCCTCCATTCCTCCGACGCCCAGGCGACGCGGATGTAACGGCGCGTGGCCTCGATGACGGTGTCGGGGATAACCACTCCGAGCTCCTCCTCGAGGTCGTCGAAGATGGCGTCCACTCCCAGGGGCCCGAAGAGGGCCATGCGGCGACCAGTGTCCGTGTCGGTGATCACCCCGTTCTCTGGATCCCATTTCCGCTGGGCCACGTCGAGCGGGACGTTGCATTCAGGGCAGCGCTCGTAATCTATGTTCCCCGGCTTGAATGAGTATCTCCTTCTCTTCAGGCGCTGCTTGAGCTCCACCGGATGCTCCCCCGGGTAGACCTCGATGCGGTAGGTGTCTCTCTGGATCTCCTCGTAGCGCACCCACATGTCGATGCCTTCCATGACCTCTATGGAGCCCAGGTTGTCGGCGGCGGCGAAGAATATGGAATAGGGCTTCCTTACGATCTGTACCCGCCAGGGATACGGGTCGCCTCTATCCCAAAGGTCGCTGCGCCTGGTGTGACCATACCCGTATACGTGGCCTATGTCGATTATGTTCTGTCCGATGTTCCTGATGGTCTCCCTGAGCCCGTCCTTTCCCCCGCCGTCCTCTTGCCCGTTTCCCTCGCTCACCTTCCAGATCTCCGGCGGATAGATCCTCTCGATATAGCGTTTGGTTTCCCGGGCGCGGCTCTCGATGACGATGTGCTCTATGGGCATGCCCAGGAGGCGCTCTATGCCACGAAAAACCTCGTCGATGATCTCGCACTCGAAGAAGACCATGCGGTTGTGCGGCGAGCTGGCGAGGGAGATCACCCCGTTCGGTTCCCACCTGTGTTGCCGCCCGATGAGAGAGGGGACCCCGCAGTACTCACACTTCTCCATCACCCATCCTTCCCACCGATGTCCGCGTGCCTTGTGAAGTGAACCCCGCGCGATAATCGTATCAGGGCAACATGGCCTGTACCTTTCGCTTATCTTCTTCGCGCCCTTGTGGCGGGAGAACCTTTCCCCGCGCTAAACCTCCACGTAATCGAATATCAACCAGTCGTTCCCCTCCCTGCGCAGCTCGAACTCCAATTTCATCGTGCTCCCGTCGGTGAACTCCAGGTCCACGCCAACGCGTGCCCGGGAGCCGTTGATGCTCACCTCGTGCGCGTTCCAGCTCTTGAGCACGCCCACGCTCTCCTTCACCACTTCTTCCTCGAAGCTCCTGCGGTCGTAATCCCGCTTGAGCCTGGACTGGGGGTGTATCAATCCCCAGGCTTTCCCAGCGTCCCCCTCGTTCACCGCCGCGATGTAGCGGTTGGTGACATCAACGGGCGCCTTCACAGCCCGGAAGATGAAAATGCCCGACACCACCGCTCCCGCCCCCAGGAGCAGCAGGAGGACAACGACGACGATCACCACTTTTTTCCATACGCCGCTTGAACTTTTCGGTGGAGGCGGCGGGTAGGATGGCGCATAGGGGGAGGGGGGAGGCGCGGGCGGCGGTACCTGCCCGTAAGCGTTCCCTGCCCCTTCAGCCGTCTCGCCGGGACCCAGCGCGTTCCCGCAGGCGGGACAGAAGAGGGCGCCTTCGGAAAGCTCCTTCCCGCACTTCTCGCAGTATCCCACTCTCCTTACCTCCCCTCTCCGCCATGCCGCCCCGGCGCTGCGAAACAGTCCGCGAAAAAGCGGGCCCCTCGCGCCGCGTTCCCGGCCGCACGCTTTTCCCCGCGGGGCTCGCGACCGTTTGCCGGCGCATCGCCCCGCCTTAACCATCCGAAGTATTTTTCGGAAAGCAAGGTGGATTCCTTGAAAGAGCACGCTCTTCCGGCGCCGCAGCCGATCGCTCCCGGGCATACCGTTCATCCCGGAAAGGAGACCGGCGGGTCGTCACGCCTCCGCGGTGCCCGGCCCCCCCGTCACACCGACCGCCCCCGCGCGACCCCAGGGCAGGGCGGTTCCCTGGTACACCCTGCGCAAAACAGGTCACCGCGCAAACCGTGGCCGCCCGCAGGCATCCGGGACCATGCCGCGCACCCTTTGCCCCTGCCCTGCCAGACTATCCCAGCGGCTAACGGGGCTTCAACGCCCGCACGGAGGCGCTGACCACCGCCGCCTGCATTTTCTCCAGCTCCTCCCGCGGCAGATCGCGGCCGGCCACCAGTGCCTGCGCGCTCGGGTCGTTGGCCATGCAGTCAAGGGGGAAACGGCTCTCCTGTACCACCTCGACGTCCACGAACCCGGCCTCCCTTATCATGCGCAGGTAATCATCCTTGCGCGCGGCGCCGGAAATGCAGCCCAGGTAGGCGGCGGTGGATTCCCGGACGACCTGAGGCAGCTCCCCCTCCAGAACGATATCCGAGACCAGTAACCGTCCGCCGGGCTTTAGAACGCGCCAGGCTTCGCGGAACACCCGGGGCTTGTCGCATGAGAGGTTTATGACGCAGTTGGAGATGACCGCGTCCACGGAAGCGTCGGCAACCGGAAGGTTCTCTATCTCCCCCAGGCGGAACTCCACGTTCCCGTAGCCGCCCTCCTGCGCGTTCCTCCTCGCCTTCTCCAGCATCTCGGGCGTCATATCCACGCCGATCACCCTTCCTCTCTCACCCACCCTGGCGGCGGCAAGAAAACAATCCAGCCCCGGGCCGCAACCCAGGTCGAGCACCGTGTCTCCTTCTTCCAGGGAGGCCAGGGCCACCGGGTTGCCGCATCCCAGGCCCAGGTCCGCGCCCTCCGGCACCGCTTCCAGCTCCTCCCTGACGTAACCGATCCTCTCGCTTATCCTCTCCGCCGCGCCCCCTCCGCAGCAGGGCTCCGCCGGTCCGCAACAGGATCCTTTCTTCCGGGCGATGGCCCCGTAACCCTGGCGCACGACCTTCCCGATATCCTCTCCCTCCATCCTCGATCCTCCTTCGTCCCTTTCATGTGCGCGACCCCGCCGGGTGAGGCGATCCCTCACGACAGGCGCCTTCCCCGCCGCCGTGCCCTCATGCCCACGCGCCCGTGCGTCGGGCAGCCTTGAGCGGGTCCTTTGTTGTCCCCGCGGGTCACGCCGGCTTAGATCCTTCTCCGCCCATGTTGCGGGAGCGGCTTTAAAGCATGTCCCTGAGGGTGGGGCCCAGCCTTTCCCTTACCAGGTCTCCCAGCTCTTCCGCCCTCATGAGGACCATGCAGCATACCTCTCCGTCCCTTTCCCAGCTCACCAGCGCCAGCTTGTCTCCAGCCCTGATGCCCGCCCGCTCCCGGAAATCCTTGGGGAGCACCATCTGGCCTCGTTCGTCCACGCTTATGAGGGATTCCACCCGGCAAAGGCTTCCCGCCCCCCCTTCCGGGCAGCATCCCGCCTCTTCATATCCGTTTCTTGCCTTCGCGCTCATGCTCCCACCTTCCCGGGTCCGTCTAACATATTCTGATTAATCTTACTTATCTGAATATTATGATAATGTGACCCCACTGTCAACCAGGCCGGGTCGGAGAATGCTCTCTCCCTTACCGCACGCTTTCAAACGTGGATGGTCGCTCCCCGTACGATAGAAGCAGGTGTTGCCGGATTCGCACGCCGCATACCAGTCGTGCCCAGACGTAAAAGGGAGTGGTGAGAACGCCTCGTATACACCCGCCGTGCTTGCGCTGTCCATAATCCTTACGCGGGGCTTCAGCCGGCTGCAGCCGCCCTCATACCAGTGAGGATGCCTGCGGGTACCTTAAGCCTCCCGGTCGATCGCTAGCTCTTCTCTTTCGGCTTCCTGGCCGGGCTGTACCATAGCGGTCCCCCCGCAATCCATTCCTCCACCCCCACCTTCTTTATCTTGCGCAGGTTTCTCACAAGCGCATCCCCGTGCACGGGCACGAGGAACTCCAGTTTCCGGCAGTCGGCGAACTCCGGGCATTCCCAGCACCCTTCATACTCTTTCTTAAGGGCACACTGTGCTATATGGCAGAACTGCGAACGGCTGCTCGTCTTGCACCCCTTGCAGCGCAGCTTGACCAGGGAGCCGAGGAACTCGTAGGTTCGCCTATACTCCTCCGCGTCAAGGAAAGGTATCACCTCGCTGACCTTGTCGAACCTCACGCGCCGCAACTCACTGCGCAGGTCGCGGGCCAGGTCGGGAATGGTCCCCACGTGAAAGGCGCACTCCGGGCAGTATAACCCGCAATACGCCACCGTCTTCAACCGCTTCGTGCTCAATTTTTCCTCCCTTCCCCGCGTTCCTTACTCGCGCCTCACAAACCGGCGACCCCGCCGTGGCTTAAGGTTACCATACATAGGGATCATGCATTGGGATCGCCCGCCGCCTTACCGCCTGGACGTATTGCAGGAAGGAGAGCCAGGAAGATGTAAGGGTGAAAGCGTAATTACCTGTGGCGGTGCAAGGCGCCGCCGTACTAACATGGGTCATACCCAAAATCACTGTAACCGTGTGACCCGGTAAGCGGGAGGGAGGAGGATGAAGGTGGAAAAGGAGTTGCTGGCGCCGTGCGGTCTTTACTGCGGCGTCTGCGCCGTGCTCATCGCCCATCGCGACGGGAACGAGAAGTTCAAGGAGAGGCTCCTCGGAGTCTACGGCTTGGACTCCACGGAACAGGTGCGCTGCAAGGGTTGCCTCTCCGACGACCGCTTCCTCTACTGCGAGGTATGCCCCATACGCGACTGCAGCGAGAGGAAAGGCTTCGAGGGCTGCCACCAGTGCGAGGACTGGCCCTGCGGGTTCATCGAGGATTTTCCCATGCCGGTGGGGAAGAAGGTGATGCTGCGCGCCGTCCCCGCCTGGAGGGAGCTGGGCACCGAGCGGTGGGTGGAGTCGGAAGAGGCGCGTTACCACTGCCCTGCGTGCGGGTACAGGCTTTTCCGCGGCGCCAAGCGCTGCCGGTCCTGCGGCGAAGCCGTGGACGTGGACTGAACGCGGGGCCCGCTGCCGTCAGACCAGGACATCGCGGCGGTCGAAGAGGAGGACGGAAAGGCCGACGAGGACGAGGGCCGCGCAGAGGAGCACGGCCGCGTGTGCCACGTTGAGGCCGTGCTTCAGCGGCTCAGCCCCGATGTAATAATAGAAGGGGGAGAGCTTCTTCCAGCCCCTTAGCCCCTCCACGACCTGGGCGATGGAATTGAGGAAGAAGGCGGCGAGGGCCACGGCGGTGGCGACGCCGATGGACGTCCCCCTACTGCCCGTGGCGCACCCCAGGGCCAGGGCAACGGCGCCGAAAAGCAGCCCCAGGAGCACGCAGCTGAAGGTGGCGGCTGCCAGGTTGGCGAGGCTTATCTCCATCCCCACGGCCGGGCATCCCAGTGCCAGCACGGCCCAGAAGACCGCCCCCAGCGCGAGTGCCGCCAGCGCCATGGATGCCGCCTTTTCGAGCACCACCCGGCGGCGGGTGAGCGGGTTGGCGAGGAGCAGGTCAAGGGTGCCCTTCTGTTCCTCCCCGGCGATGGCGCCGCTCCCCCGCGAGATGGCGAAGATGAGGAAGATGATGGGCGCCATCATGAAGAAGAGCTCCCCGTTAAGGTAGCCCGCGGGCGATGTGTATTCCTCGACGTTCTCGCCCACGAAGGCCTTTATCCACTCGGGGGCCTCCTGGAAGAACTCGTTCAGCCCCTGCGTCCTGGTGATCGAGGGATAATAGGCGACCACGAACACGCACAGCGCGGTAACCCCCACAACCCACCACAGGAAGGAAGCCCGCTGCTCCCAGAGTGACTTGAGGAAAACGTTCCTAAGCATCGAGGCCTCCCTGGTAGTACTCCATGAAGATCTCCTCAAGGCTCACCTCGGGACTCACCAGGTTGAGCACCTCGTGACGCGCGGCGGTCTTGATCAGCGCGTCCACGCTGCCCACAACGGAGCAGACCAGGGTGTTGTCCTCCACGCGCAGGTCCCTCACTCCAGGCAGTCCCCGGAACTCCTCCACCGGCACCGGGGAGGCGAAGTGTATCTCCAGCCTGCGCAGGGCCTTCTCCTTGAGGTTCTCGATATCGTCCACCGCGACCAGGGAGCCCTCACGGATGATGCCCACCCGGTCGCACATCCTCTCCACCTCTGGCAGATTATGGGAGGAGATGAAAAAGGTCGCACCCTCGTCGCGCAATTCCCTCACCATGCGGTGGAACTCGAGTTGCATGAGGGGGTCCAGCCCGCCGGTCGGCTCGTCGAGGACGAGGAGCTCGGGCCGGTGCATGAGTGCCTGCAGGATGCCCAGTTTCTGCCTGTTGCCCCTGGAGAGCGTCTTTATGCGCAGACCGAGATCGCACTCCAGGCGTCCGGCGAGGGAGCTCACGTAGCCCCAGTCCACTCCCCCTCGCAGGTTCCCCAAGTAGCGCAGGAATTCGCTTCCCGTCATCTTTTCGTACAGGGCGAGCTCGCCGGGAAGGTAGCCCACGCGCCGGCGCACCTCGACGCCGCGCGTACGCGTATCCATCCCCAGGACCTCGGCCCTACCCCGCGTGGGGCGGATGAGGTCGAGAAGGAGCCTTATGGTGGTCGTCTTGCCCGCGCCGTTGGGGCCCAGGAAACCGAAGACCTCGCCGCGCCGCACCTCGAGGTCGAGTTCCTCGACCCCGCGTTGTTTACCGTAGTACTTGGTCAGGCCCCGCGTCCCGATGACCGTCTCACGCATCGGTGCCCCGCTCCACTGAGAACGTCTCCCGTCTTTAAGCCGCTCATCCTTTTCGGTCGTGCCGTCGTGTTTCCCTGCATGCTATCCCATCGTCCCGGTGCGGGCCCAAGTGGTCAGGCCCCGCGTCCCGATGACCGTCTCACGCATCGGCGCCCCGCTTTCGGCGCCCCGGCCCGCCGACCGCCGGCTTCCAGTCAATGCTATCCCATCAACTCCAGGCCGGTCTATACTATACCCCAGGAGGCCAGAGGAGGTGCGGAGCGGGCAAATGCGGTCCGCGACCGGGAAGGGCGCCGGTCCGTAAGGGTTATCATGCCGTGCTTGCCTTCTCCGGTGTTGAGCTGCACGCGCCTCCTGTCGACCGTGGGGCGCGGTTGAGCCGCAAGGAAGCGGCCGACGCGGCGGGACGCGGAAAGAACGGAAGGGGGCCGGGGAGGTGCTTAGAGGCGGGGGAAAGGGGTCTTGCGGCGAGAAGAGCCCTTTCTTCGACTACGAGAACTGCGATCTCTGCGGGGAATGCCTTTACCGCTGCCGCTACCTGGACCTCACGCGGCAGGAAGCCGTGGAGGAGATGAAGCGCCTGGTGACCGGGGAGCCCACGAAGGCAGTGCACCGCAGGTGCATCAGCTGCTACGCATGCGACGCCTTCTGCCCGCGCGATTGCCATCCCTACGAACTCATCATCGGGGCCTGGCACGAGCGCTACCGCGAGCGCGGCCTCCCGGTCAGAGCTTCCTACCTCATGCCCGCCTCCCGCCCCAACTTCCGCAGCGACCTGGTGAGGACCATGCGACCGTGGGAGCGGGAGCTCCTGCGCCGGTGGAAGGATAACCCTCCCGAAGGCGAGCTGGTCCTCTACCCCGGGTGCAACGCCCTTACCCTCCCCCATCTGCTGCACGGCGATCATATGGCAGGGATTACCATCAGCGGCGACCTCGACCTCTGCTGCGGGGAGATGTACTTCCGCATGGGCCTCTTCGACGTGGTGGAGCGGGTGGCCGAAAAGCTCACCGCCTATTACCGCGGACGGGATATCGGCACCATGCTCTTCGTCTGCCCCGCGGGGTTGAACATGTTCCGCAACGTCCTTCCCGACCAGTTCGGAGCCGAGTTCTCCTTCCAAGCCAGGTACCTCGGCGACCATCTCCTGGAAAAGGTGGAGGCGGGTGAACTGGAGATAAAGAGGCGGCTGGACCGCTCCGTGGCCGTGCACGATTCCTGCCACGGCCGTGTCCTGGGCGGGGAGGTCACGGATACCGCGCGCAGGCTTTACTCCCTCCTGGGACTGGAGATGCGGGAGATGGCGGACGATCCCGCGGAGGGCCTGTGCTGCGGCATGGCCGCCGGCTGCAACCGTTACCGTCCCGAGGACATGTACCTGGCGGCGGTGAGGGAGCTGCGCGCGGCCGCAAGGACCAGGGCCGACGAGCTGGCCACCTACTGCGGGGGCTGCCAGCTGACGCTGGCCATGATGCGCTGGCTCTACCCGACCCGCCAGCCGGTGCGCCATCTACTGGAATACCTCAAGGAGGCCATGGGGGAGGAACCCTATCATCCTGCCCCCCGCCGCGTCCTGCGCATGCTCGGCAACGTGGCGGTCAAGTCCTTCCCCAAGCTCGCCTCCCGGCGTACATATTACATAGAGATATGAGCTTCCTGGACACAAGGAAACCGGTCGCAGGGAAAGTGCCCGCGCTGGCGGAGAAAATCCTCAGGTTGTAGGTGTAAAGGCAACCCGACCTGGAGAAACGTTACGGCCGGGCTGGCCTGGAGATCTGCCGCCAGGACATCCAGCACCACCTTTTCTACCTGGCCGAGGCGCTTTTCCTGGACTCGCCCCTCCTTTTCGAGGAGTACATATCCTGGGTCAAATCCTTGCTGAAAAGCCTGGGGGTCCCTGCCGAGGACATGATGGTCAACCTCCAGTGCATGCGCGAGGTGCTCCGGCGGGAACTCCCGCGGCAACATGCGGAGCGGGCCGGCGACCTGCCGCCTTCGGCGTAGCTCCCGCGCATACGCACCCCCTCATGACCATGCCGTACCCACCCTGCGGCCGGGATCCTGTCACCGCGCGGGACTAAAATATATTCCGGGAAGCCGGCGGCCCTTCGGGCCGCGGCGATGGAGCGCGATGCCGATCGGGCGGCATCGATGTTCCCGCGTGGAGAAGACATGGAAAAAGGCAGGGGGAGATGTCACCAGGCCATGCCGCGCAGTGCGGCAGGAGGTTGAGCCGGCTCGCGGAAGGCATCCGGGAGCTCTGCTCGCGCCACCTCCTGGAGGAGAAATGGCTCCTTGCGCCCTCGTACAGGGTTGCCTTCCAGTGGCTCGACGCGGTGGCGTTCTCGGGCCAGCCCGTCTTCAACCTGCGCCTGAAGACCGTTCCCTCGCTCGCGCTCGAGATAGCCGCGCCGAAGATGGTTGCGGAGGGCCTGTCCTTCCTGGAGGGGTTCAAGCTCCAGTTGCTCATCGAGGAAGTGCTCCGGGGTCTCGGCGGAGCCGGGGGCTATCTGCCCGGGATGCAGGAGAGCTCCGGCCTGGCGCAGGCCGTGCGCCGCTCCCTCCTTGACCTGAGGCTTGCCGGCCTTGCCCCGGAGGGACTGCGGACGCGGGATTTCGAGGTCGCCGCCAAGGGAAGGGAGCTGGCAGCCCTTCTCCGCGCTTTCCAGCACGAACTGGAAAGGCGCAGGCTCGCCGATTATCCGGAGGTATTGCGCCTGGCCGAAGAGGCGCTGCGCGACCATCCGGAGACCGTTCCCGAGGGGGTGATCATCGCCATGCCCGAGGACATGGAAAGGAGGTCCTGGGGCCGCGAGAGGGCGTTCCTTCTCGCGTTGCTCCAGCGCCGGTCATTCCCCCTGCCGGCCGATCACCCCGAGGGCGAGCGGGAGGTGGAAAGCGATGCCTCGCTGTTGAGATACGCGCAGCGCCCCTCCCTGGCGCCATCCCCCCGGGGAGACGGGACGGTGGAGCTGTTCCGCGCCGCGGGCGAGGCCAACGAGGTGCGCGAGGTATTACGACGCTGCCTGGAAAAGGGAATCCCTTTCGACGACGTGGAGATCCTTTATACGGACAGCGAGACCTATCTACCCCTCATCTACGAGGTCTCTTCCCTGCTCGCCCGCGAGGCGGGAGAAGCACCTCCCGCGACCTTCGCAGAGGGGATACCCCTTGGTTACACGCGGCCGGGACGCGCCCTCGCGGGCTGGCTGCAATGGATCAGGGAGGATCACTCCCAACCCGTGCTGGCACGGCTGCTGCAGGACGGTCTGCTCGACGTCGATGGTGCCGAAGAGGAGGGGTTGAGCTTCTCCCGCCTGGCCGCTCTCTTCCGCACCCTCCCCATAGGGAACGGGCGAGGGCGTTACCTCCGGGCTTTCGACGCTGTTCTCCGGGACTCGACGGCAGGAGAGGGTACGGGGGAGGACGGCAGCGGGGGAGATTCACCGCGGAACGCGAAAATCCGTGGGCTCCGGCTGTTGAGGAGGTTGTGTTGCGACCTGCTCGACTCCCTACCAGACGACCTGGATGATGCCGCCGGGGTCCTCTCCGCCGTCCAGGAGCTGCTGACATCGAAAATACGCGGCATCGGCGAGATGGACGAGTACGCGCGCAAGCGCCTGCTGAAAACGGTGCGCGAGGCATCATCGTGCCTCGGGGAAGTCCCCCTCTCCGGAAGGAGGGTCCTCTCCTGGATGGAGGAGCAGGTGGCAACCGCCGTGGTCGAGGGCGAGGGCCCGCGTCCAGGGCGCATCTTCGTGGCTCCCCTGCACTCCGGGGGACACTCTGGCCGTTCCCACGTCTTCGTGGTGGGACTGGACGACGGCCGCTTCCCCGGGGCCGCTTTCCAGGACCCGCTCCTCCTGGACTCCGAGAGGAAGAGGCTGTCCGCGGAACTGCCCACCTCATCCACGCTCAGCGAGATCAAGGTGGAATCTTTTTCCATGTTGATGAGCAGGCTGCGCGCCAGCGTCACCCTTAGCTACAGCTGCCGCGACATCGCCGAGGACAGGGAGATGTTCCCGAGCCCGGTCATGGTGTCCGCCTTCAGGATCACCTCCGGGAAGCGGGATGCTACCCTGGAGGACCTGCTGGCTTCCCTTCCGCCTCCCGCCTCCTTCGCGCCCACCTCGGAACGGGGGTGCCTCTCCATGTCCGAATGGTGGCTGTACCGCCTCTGCGAGCGGGGCCCGGTACCCGATGCGGAGCAGGCGGTGGCAGCGGCTTTCCCCCACCTGGGCCGCGGCATGGATGCCAGGCGCGCCCGCGAGAGCGATGGCTTCACCGTGTACGATGGTTACGTACCCGAAGCGGGAAGAGACCTGGATCCCTCCAGGCCGGGGGGGCCGGTGCTCTCCTCGCAGCGCCTGGAATTGCTGGGCAAGTGCCCGCTGGAATATTTCTTCACCTACATCCTCGGGATAAGCCCCCCGGAAGAATTCCTCTACGATTCCCAGGTCTGGCTGAACGCCATGGAAACGGGGGGATTGCTGCACCGCGTTTTCAATGCCTTTTACCGCCGACTTCGCGAGCTGGGGGAGCTCCCCGACTTTCAACGTCACTGGCCCTTGCTGCAAGAGATACTGGAGAGCGAGATAGAGTCCTCAAGATCACTGAAACCACCCCCCAATCCGCAGGCTTTCGCGGAGACGCGGGCACGGCTTCGCATGACTGCCAGGATATTCCTCCGCGAGGAGGAGGCGAACCGCGAAGCGAGGATGCCGCTCTACTTCGAGGTCGCGGTGGGCACGGAGAAAGAGGGGGGCAACCCCGTCGACCTGGCGGAGCCGGTGACGGTAACGCTGCCCGGTGGCAGGCAAGTACGGGTACGCGGCACCATCGACCGTATCGACGCCCTACCCGGCGACGGGAGGGAGCGTTTCGTGGTCTGCGACTACAAGACGGGTTCCGCCGGCGGTTACGACGAGAAAGACCCCTTCCGCGGGGGAAGATGCGTACAGAACTACCTCTACCTGGTGCTGGCGCGCGCCTGCCTCCCGCAGCGCCACCGCGATGCGGAGGTCACGTCCTTCGAGTATTACTTCCCCGGCGTAAAGGGGCACGGGGAACGCGTCTCCTGGGAGGCGAGCCGGTTGGATGGGGGCCTCGAGGTCCTCGCTGACCTGTGCAGCATGCTCTCCCTGGGATGTTTCCCCTGCAGCGACTACCCAGATGACATGAAACACAGCGACTTCAAGCCCGCCTTCCTCGACGTGGAAAAGAGCGCTGAGCAGCTGCAGGCCAAGCTCGCCAACCACGAGAACGACACTCTCGCTCCCTTCAGGCGCCTGCGCATGCCCGGGGAGGTGGGGTCATGACGAAAGCGCGCGCAAAGCAAGGCATGGAGCGCCTTCCCGACCTCGGCCAGAGGGAGAGGATCGTCACGGAGCTCGATAAGAACATGCTGGTGGAGGCCGCGGCAGGGACGGGAAAGACCACCTGCATGGTGCAGAGGATGCTGGCCCTGCTGCGCACGGGGAAATGCGGAGAGATCCGCAACCTGGTGGCTATCACCTTCACGCGCAAGGCCGCGGGCGAGATACGCAGCCGCTTCCAGGTGGAGCTGGAACGGGAAACGAGGGAGGCTTCGGGAGCGGAAAGGAAGAACCTGGAGCGCGCCCTGGACGGGATTGAGCATTGCTTCATCGGCACCATACATTCCTTTTGCGCCCGTCTCCTGCGGGAAAGACCCGTGGAAGCCGGGCTGGACCTCAACTTCAGGGAGATGGACGACCTCGAGGACAGGCTCCTGCGGGAAGAGGCCTGGGAGGAGTTCATCTCCCGCATCACCTCACACGATCCCGACGACATAACGGGTGAGCTCGGCAGGGTGGGTTTGAGCCCTTTCGATCTTAAGCCTGTCTTCATGGACTTCGTGGATTTCCCGGACGTGGACGAGTGGCCCCTCCCCGACGATGTAGACCTGGAGGCGGCGTGTGAGCGCGCGAGGAAAAACCTGGAAGCATACCTGGAACACGTGCTGGAGCTGCTTCCACGACTTCCCGCGGAGTCGGGCACGGACGAACTCATACCGGAGCTCAAGCGGCTGCCGCGTGTCGTTTCCCACTACAACCTGGAGGATCCCGTGGAACTCATGGAGGTTCTGGAACGCTTCGAAAGCGACCCCAAGGTCACGAAAAAGATGTGGGAAAATGGCTCCGCGCTGACAAAGGAAGACGCCGAGAGGGAGAGTGAACGTTGGAGCCGTTTTCGCGAGGATACGGTGCGGCCGGCCCTGGAGGCATGGAGGGAGGCACGCTACGCGGTGGCCATGCGTGCGCTCTCCCGCGCAGGAGAGGTTTACGAGCGACTGCGGATGGAACGTGGTTGCCTGAACTTCCAGGACCTGTTGATGTCCGCGGCGCGCCTGCTGCGCGAGAACCCGCATGTCAGGCGCTACTTCCAGTCCCGCTATACCCACCTGATGGTGGACGAGTTCCAGGACACCGACCCCGTGCAGGCGGAGGTCATCTTCCTGCTCGCTTCCTCCGACGTCGACCAGGTTGACTGGCGCCGTTGCACGCCACGCCCCGGTTCCCTCTTCCTGGTAGGGGACCCCAAGCAGTCCATCTACCGTTTCCGCCGCGCCGACATCACCACCTACAACGAGGCCAAGAAGCTGGTGCTGGATACCGGAGGCTCGCTGGTGCACCTGTCCGCCAACTTCCGCTCCCGGCCCGCGCTCATCGATTGGGTAAACCGCGTCTTCGAACCCCGGGAGGAGGCCGACGCTGGCACCGGGACGGAGGCCAGGTTCCCGCCGCAAGACACGGATGTCTCGCCGTGCTACGTGCCCCTGCTGAAAGGAAGGGAAGAGGGGGATTCCCTTGGGCTGGAAGGCGTCTATCGTATCCCCGTTCCCAGGGAATTGAGCAAAAAGGAACAGATCATCCCCTACGAGGCCGACCTCATCGCGCGTTTCATCCGCCATGCCCTGGACGAAGGCATGGCCATCCCCCGCTCCAGGAGGGAGATGGAGCGCGGTGTCCCCCCGCAGGCCAGACCCTCCGACTTCATGATCATCACTTACAATAAGGGCGGCCTCGACATCTTCGCCCAGAAGCTGCGTGAATACGGGGTGCCCCACCGCGTCAGCGGCGGAGCCGCCCTCAAGGATAACGAGGAGCTGCGGCTGCTGTACCTGTACCTCAAGGCCGCGCTCTACCCCGACGATCCCGTGGCGCTGGTGGCCGTGCTTCGCAGCGAGCTCTTCGGCATAAGCGACGCCGCACTCTACTCCTTCAAGAAGCACGGGGGGGTCTTCTCCTTCTATGCGCCCGTCCCGGAAGGAATGCCCGCGGAAGAGGCCGAGGCCTTCAGGGATGCCTTCCGGCGCCTGAGGAGGGGCCGTGAATCCATCTTCCGGATGCCGCCCATGGCCGCCGTCGAGAGCACGGTGGATGAACTGGGGCTTGCCGCGCTGGCCGCGTCTCGCCCCGGGGGAGACCTGCGCGCGGGGGGATTTCTCAAGGGCGTGGAGCTGCTGCGCGAAACCCGCGGGTGGGGTTGGAGCAGCGCCCAGCTGCTGGACACCCTGGGGCTCATGCTCGAGGGCAAGGTGGAGCATGACGGGATGACCGCGCGTTCCGAGGACCCTCCGGCGGTGAGGGTACTCAACCTGCACAAGGCCAAGGGCCTGGAAGCGCCCGTCGTCTTCCTCGCCGACGTCACCGGCAAGCAGAGCAGGCCGTATGTCCAGCGGCACGTCGACCGCTCCGGAGACAAGGTGCGTGGCTACCTCGCCCTCTACCGAGACCAAGAATCTTACTCGAAGAAGATCCTGGCGCATCCACGGGAATGGGATGACATCTCCCGGCGCGAGCTCGTATTCCAGGAAGCGGAAGAATTGAGGCTGAGGTACGTGGCCGCGACCCGGGCGGGCACGGCCTGCGTCGTGAGCACCAGGGAGACGTTCAGAAACAGGAACCCGTGGGCGGCTTTCCAGGATCTCGTAGCTGACGGGCCTGCCCTCGAGGCACCAGCGCGGACGGTACACGACACGGAGGAAGGCGAGAGAATAGGCCGCCAGGAGGTACGATACGCCGTGGAAGAACTGCAGGGCTCGCTGGCCGCACTGCGGAAAGAGACCCACCGCGTGCTGGCCGCCAGGGAATACGCTCTCGCCGAGGCGGAGAGATTGACCGGGAGGCGGACATGGGAGATCGTGGAGAGGGGCTCACCGGGACGGTCCTCGCGTCGCCATGGTCCCGGAGCCGATCTGGACAACGTGCCAGGCGATGACGGGGGGAGCGAGCAGGGCATGGCCTGGGGCGAGGTGATCCACCTCCTCCTGCAGGTGGCCATGGAAAGGCCACGGGCTGATCTCCTCCCCCTCGCGCGCTCCGCCCTGCGCGGGAAGGACATGGACCCCTCGCTGGCGGAGGAAGCGGTCCTCGTCGCCGGCGCCATCACCGCCTCGCCCCTGTGGCAGAGGGCCCTGCGCAGTGGATGCCGCCTGGTCGAGATCCCCTTCCATGTCCCGCTCGACGACGGATGCGACGTCCCCACCGTCGTGCGCGGCGTCGTCGACCTCGCCTTCCGGGAAGACGGCGGCTGGGTGCTCGTGGACTACAAGACCGGGGGCCGCGGAAGCAGCAAATCGCGCGGACTGGAGCCGGATTACGAAGCCCAGATCCTCCTTTACGCGCGGGCCTGGGAGCGGTGCACGGGCGAGGGGGTGAAGGAAGCCCTGGTGTACCTGGTGGAGGAGGGCCTCCTCTACCGCGTGTCTTGAGGAAAACCGCTTGTTCCGCTGAACGGCAAGGTGCCGGACGGCGGTCCATGTGGCGCAAGCCCGACCCTTCGCTCCGTGAGGGAAGCCTCGCGCGGCCTGCCACGGGAACCCTGCGCCCGGATCCTCCCGCTTCCACCCCTCGCTACCCGTATCCAAGCATTCAACAGAATAGTAGAATATGTTAGGGGACTGCCCGGCGAAAGAGTTGCGGAAACAGGTGGGGCATGGGAAAAGAGAAAGGCGGCTCACGCAAGGCGGGGTTTCCGGCCGCTTTCGGCCGCCGCAGACGACTTGCCGAAGAGGCCGGACAGGAGGGAGAGGGCGGGTGCGACTCCCGCCGCCGGAACGGCGACGGGGAGGGAGTTGCGCCCCCTCAAGGCACCCCGCCGCATCTCCACGGCGAAGAGGTTCCCGAAAAATACTTCGCTTCCCTCATCGACAACTCTTTCGATCTCATCTTCGTAACGGACGCGCAGGGCAAGGTACTCTTCATGGGCCCCTCCGTGGAACGAACGCTCGGATACAAGCCCCACGAGGTGGTCGGCACATCATCCTTCGGTTACCTGCATCCCGATGACGTGGCGAGGGTGATAGACTTCTTCGCGCGCGGCGCGGCGCGGAGCGGCTTTTCCAGAAACGTCACCTGCCGCGTGAAACACCGGGACGGGACCTGGAGGCACATGGAGGCGGTGGGGCACAACCTCCTCCACGATCCCGTGGTGCGCGGCATCGTGATCAACGCCAGGGACATCACCGAGCAGGTCCGTCTCCGGGAGGAACTGAAGCGCAGCGAGGAGTATTTCCGTTCCATCATAGAGGCCGCCTCCGACATCGTCGCCGTCCTCGACCGGGAGGGGACCGTTCGTTACGCCAGCCCGTCCACGCGCGAGGTAATCGGTTACGAGCCCCAGGAGCTGGTGGGGCGGAACCTCTTCGAGTTCACCCACCCGGACGATATAGGGGACAGCACGGCGGCACTCGCCTTCGCCGCCGGCCGACCGGGGATCACCCGCTACGCGAACGTGCGCATCCGCCACAAGGACGGCTCCTGGCGTTACTTCGAGGCCGCTGCCAACAACCTGCTCGACAGCCCCGCGGTGAACGGGATGGTGATCCTCGCCCGCGACGTGACGGATCGTCACCTCTGGGAGGAGGCGCTGCGGGAATCCGAGGAACGTTACCGGCTCATCTTCGACCATTCGGGCGACGCCGTCTTCACCTATGACGCGGAGCTCAAACTCACCGGCGTCAACCGCAGGGGATGCGAACTGATCGCATACCGCCCGGAGGAACTGCTGGGCCACAACATCTTCGAACTGGGCATCCTCCACCCGGATGATTACCAGACCGGCTTCACCAACAACCAGAGGTTGTTCGCGGGAGAGATCGCCCGTGCCGAGCTGAGATTCCTGCGCAAAGACGGCACTGTGCTCGTGGGCGATGTCACCGGGGCACCCCTCTTCAACCGGCAGGGGGAAGTGGTGGAAATCATCAACATCGTGCGCGACGTCACGGAGCGGAAGAGGAATGAAGAAAGACTGGAGGCCCTTAACCGCTGCCTGCTCAACCTGGGGCCCGATCCCCTGGAGAACATCATGAACGTCGTCTCCACGGGAAACGATGTATTGGGCACCTGCCGCCTTGCTTACTGCAGGCTGGACAAGGGCAGGTTCCAGTGTTTTTCGCCGGCACGCAGGGGCGACGGCTTCTTCGCCCCCGAGGAGCCGGAACGTTTCCTGTCCTTCGGCCTCATCTCCTCCGACTTCGCCTCGCCCGTCATCCTGAACGACGCGGAGGAGGCGAGGGCGGCCCGCGATCCTTTTCTCGGCGGCGGTGATTTCCATTACCTGGCAGCCCTTCCCGTGCGCCTGGGTGAGAGCGCGCTGGGTTGCCTCTGCTGCTTCGCCCCGGAAGAGAACGACCTCACCGCGGAGACCATCGGTTTCCTCGGCATGCTCGCGCGCGCCATAACCATCGAGGAGGAGCGCCGCGCCTACGAGGAGAGCATCCGCCACTTCGTGGACATCGCTTCCCACGAGCTGCGCACGCCGCTCTCCATCATCAAGGGCTACGCGGATGCCTTCGTCTGCGGGGACCTCATGGAGCTTAACGACATGCAGATGGAGAAGATCCGCATCATAAACAAGAAGGCCGACAAGATGGCCAAGACCATCAACGACCTCCTCGACCTCTCCCGTATAGAGAGGGGGGAGTTCGTGGTGGAAAAGAGCGCCGTGGACGCCAGGAGCGCCGTCGAGTCCTCCATCGCCCAGATGCTGGAAAGAGGCGCGCAGAACCGTTTCCTCCTTTCCATGGCGGAGGAACCGCTCCTCATCCAGGCAGACCCCGACAAGCTCTCGGACGTGCTCGTCATCCTCCTGGACAACGCCATAAACTACTCCCCCACCGGTTCCGAGATCGAGGTCGAGGTGCTCCCGCACGACGGCGGGGCGATCTTCTCCGTGAAGGACCGCGGGCCCGGCATACCGCAAAAAGAGCGCGAGGGCATCTTCGAGCGCTTCTACCAGCTCGAGGACTCCCGGCACCATTCCTCCACCGGCATGGGCCTGGGCCTTTTCATAGCCCGCGAGATAGTCAGGGGACATGGTGGTAAAATATGGTATGAGGCGCGCGAGGGCGGCGGCTCCGTCTTCCGCTTCACCATCCCCTGACCACCGCCCGGCCGCTGCATGAAAAGGCCGTCACTCCCAGCGGAAGAAGCGCGCCGCGGCAGCAAAGGCCGCCAGGCCCACGCCTGCCAGGACCACCAGGTCCAGCCACACCGCGGCTAGCGACGCGGAATTGATCATCACCTCCCGCAGCCCGTCCCCGAGGTAGTAGAGGGGCAGGCAATGTGCGATGATGCGCACGGGTGCGGGTACCCATTCCACGGAGAAGAAAATGCCGGAGAGGAACATCATGGGCATAGCGATGGCCTGTGCGGCCAGGCCCGCGCTGCGGGCGTTCTTGGTCAGGGAGGCCACGAGAAAGCCCAATGCCAGGAAGGAGGAGGCACCCAGGAGCACGAGGACGGCCATGTAGAGGAAATTCCCGCTTATCCTCAAGCGAAACACCAGGGACCCGAACGTGAGGAGCACGGCAGCCTGCAACAGCGAGAAGACCAGCACGGAGGCGATGCCGCCCGCGAGGAAAACGGGCAGGCGCAAGGAGGAAACCTTTATACGGCGCAGTATGCCCTTTTCGCGGTAGGTCGCGATCTCCAGGGAATAACCCGTCATCCCACCGAACATGATCACCATGGCCAGGATCCCGGGGATCATGAAATCGATGTATTCGAAGTCCTTGACGTCCTTTTCCTCTTCTTCCCTCACCTCTATCAGGTCAGGAACCCCCGACATCACCCGCTCCATCTCTCCCACGATGCCCCGCAGGGTGGACGAGGTTATTTGGGCCGTGGTCACCTCCGACTGGTTGACGACCATGGTGACTTCCGAAGCCTCCCCGGAGGTCACCCGCCCCGAGAACCCCGCCGGGATGATGAGCACGCCGTTCCTGTCTCCGTCCCTGAGAGCCGCCCTCTCCTCGTCCTCGCTCCCCACCGATACCTCGAGGGCGTCGATGCCCTGGAAAGCCTGCACGACGGCCCGGCTCATCTCCGTCCCGTCGAGGTCCACCAGGCCGATGTGCAGCTTGATGTCTCCCGCACTGCCGAAGACGACTCCCAGTATGATCATGAGAACGACGGGAAAGGCGAGCAGCCAGAAGAGCGCTTCCTTCTGCCGCAGGGTTATCTTCAGGTCGTAGAGGAAGATCTTGAGGAAGCTTTTCATGACCTGATCCTTCTCCCGGTGAGCTTGAGGAAGACGTCCTCCAGGGACGCCCTCCGCATGTTGATCTCCTCCGCCTCCGAGCCTTTCTCGTGCGCTAGGGCGAATATGCCGACGAGGGTCTCCTGGGGCGACGAGGTGACCACGTGGAACCGGTCATCGTCGGCGAAGGCGCTCATGACACCCCCGATGCGACTTATCAACGCGACGTCCAGCGGCGGTTGCAGGCGGAAGGTGATGGTGCTCTCGGGCACGAATTCACCGATGAGGCGGCTGGGGCTGCCCAGGGCGATGATCTTGCCGTGATCCATGACGGCCACGCGGTCGCACAGCCTCTCCGCTTCCTCTATGTAATGGGTGGTGAGAACCACCGTCTTTCCCTGCTCCCGCAGGCGCGCCACGATCTCCCAGATCCTCAACCTGGCCTGCGGATCGAGGCCCGTCGAGGGCTCGTCGAGGAAAACGATCCTGGGGTCGTTGATCAGGGCGAGGGCGATGGAGAGACGCTTGTGCTGGCCGCCCGAAAGCTCGTTGACCCGCGACTTCGCCTTCTCCCTGAGCTCGGCCAGCTCGATGAGCTCCTTTGTAGGAAGGGAGTGCGGGTAGAAGCATCCGAACAGGTCCAGGGTTTCCCAGACGGTGAGCTCCTCGATAAAAACGGTGGTCTGCAGCTGCACGCCTATGATCTCCTTCACCGCGCGCGCCTGGCTGCGCACGTCCAGGCCCATGACCGTTATCTCACCCGCATCCGGCTCCCTCAGGGTCTCCACCATCTCCAGCGTGGTGGTCTTGCCCGCCCCGTTGGGGCCCAGGATGCCGAAGATCTCGTGTTCCTCAACGTCAAGGTCCACGCCGTCCACGGCCCTCACGTCGCCGTAGTGCTTCCGCAACCCCCGGATGGAAATGGCGGTCATCTTTCCCCCCGCTCGGTAGATCCCGCTCTTCGCGACAATCCACATTATACCGGAATCACGGGCCTTCTCATCGTCCATCTTATGGATGTTGGAAATGCGTCCGCGTCAGCGGCAGGAACCCGTTATACGCGGATCTTCCGTTATCGGCCGCGCACACCCCCCCTCCCGCCTCACGAATCGTGCCGGGCCCCGGTAAAAGGCTGACGCAATGCGCGATCCCCGGGGACGGCCTATGCCCTCGCGTGTCCGGCTCCGCCGGCGAAACGCGCCCCGAAGACGGCCGGGGGCGGCGACGGAGCGTGCCGGGGAGATAGGGGAAGGGACCGCCCCGGGCGCCGGACGGTCCCTTCTGAAGTACGGAGCGCCCCGATTCTGGGGATGTCCTTGACTTGTCGCCGGCCTATGCGATTGCCTCGCGTTCTCTATCCTTCTCTATATACGAACGAGGGCCCCCCAACCCTCACCCCACTGCCGGGGGCGTTTCTTCCCGCCACCTTCCAGGGAGAAGGCACGGGTGATCCTTCTGGCAACCGGAACCCGGCGGCCTGCCGGAAACCCGACCATCGGCCATCCCTTGCAGACACCGGGCATGCATGATCCCCCAATCGTGTTTACGGGATGAGCGTCTTTCTTAAAGGCGCTTGCCGGGCAAGGTCGGGGCGCCCGTTGGTCACCTTTACCGCCGGGACAGAAGCTCGCGCAGCGTCCGGGCGGCCTCCTGCACGAGCCCAGGCATGCATGATCCTCCAATCGTGTTTACGGGATGAGCGTCTTTCTTAAAGGCGCTTGCCGGGCAAGGTCGGGGCGCCCGTTGGTCACCTTTACCGCCGGGACAGAAGCTCGCGCAGCGTCCGGGCGGTCCCCTGCACGAGCCCAGGCATGCATGATCCCCCAATCGTGTTTACGGGATGAGCGTCTTTCTTAAAGGCGCTTGCCGGGCAAGGTCGGGGCGCCCGTTGGTCACCTTTACCGCCGGGACAGAAGCTCGCGCAGCGTCCGGGCGGCCTCCTGCACGAGCCCGTTGATGCCCGCCGACGCCTTCTCCAGCAGAGTCCTTTCGCCCCCGCAAGCCCGAGGCGTGGATACGGTCTGCGCGTCCCTTTTATCCGGCTCCCTCCCGGTTGCGGCCTTGGGACGCCTTTCCGCCTCGGAGGGCGCTTTCCCGCCTCCCGCCTTATCCTCAATGCAGGTCGCGACAGCGGGGGCTTCCGCCCCGGCCTCGCCGGTATCGCCCCCGCCGTTCCCGGGAACGCCCGCGGGCACGACGCCCCCGGGCCGTTCTGCCTCGACGCCCGTCAGCGTCTTTTCCACCTTGTAGGTCAGATCAACCGTTTTCCGTACCGCTTCCCGGATGCATGCCCGCAGCGTCTCCAGGCGCGCGACGCTCTCCAGGGAGGAAACGAGCTCGTCAGGCATCCCCGTGAAAGCGCACAGGAGAAGCAGCGGCTCGGCGATGAAACCCGTAACGTAACCCCCCAGGGCACATAAGAGATCCGCGGCAGCGCCGCTCTTCTCCGCGATGAAGCGCGCCGCTTCGCAACCCCCGGCGACCAGCGACCGCAGGGGACAGAACCCTTCCGCGGCCGACACGTCTTCCTCCCCTGCCGACGCCTCCGGCGCCTTGGCCTGCGTCACGGCGGGCGAATCCTCCGGGGCATGAGCCTCAGGCCTCTCGGGTCCCTTTGCTGCGGGAGCCGCGACAACGACCTGCTTTTCGGAAAGGGGAGGCACATCCTCGGGAAGCCGTTCCGCCGCGTATGCCTCTCTTGCGTTCTCCCTCACCCCTTCGTTCTGCGAATGCGACGCGGTCATGACCCCCGCTCCCACCAGGGAGCCCGCCAGGATAAAGACCAAAAGCGCGTTCCATGACCTGGCCGCTTCCGGGATGCCCCACGACCATGAACCCGCGCATTCGGCGCATCTGGAAAGCGCGGAAAGAAAGCGCGCGGCGATCCTGCTTCCCGCGTGATGCAGGCTTACAAGCAAGGAGGACCACCAGCCGTATTGCGGCCCCTCCTTCTCCACGAGGTCCTTTTTCAGGTGACTCCGAGCACGGTGTAGCAGGCTTTCCACCGCCTTCTCCGTAGTACCCATGCGGGCGGCTATCTCCCGGTAGGAAAGGCCGCCGTATTCCTTCAGCATGATGACCTGCGCATAACGCCGCGGAAGACGTGACATCGCTTCCCTCACGCCCGCGATCGCCTCGTTCTTCAGGTACAGTTCCTCGGGGTCGTGATCCCCGTTTTCCCGCCTGCCGTTCTCCTCTCCCAGCTCCTCCGGGGATACGACCTTGAACCGCAGCGAACCGTTGCTTTTGCGGAAATAGTCGATAACCAGGTTCTGGGCCACCCGGTAGAGCAGGTTACGTCCGTAGTCGTCCCCGGTTATCTCCCTGCCGCTACGCAACACGCGCAGAAAAACGTCCTGCGTCAGGTCCTCGGCGACCCCCTGATCGATGCCCTTACGGACGAAGAAATTGCAGAGCGAGCGGTGGTGTATCCTGTAGAATTCCTCGATGCGGCGGACGCCCGGTTCTTCGCAACGATCGCCCATGCCTCCCCTCCCTGCAAGGGATCCACGAATATTCCTGAAAGGTTTTTCTATTGTAGCAGAAAAGAACAAAATGCTCAATGATGTATGATTCCAGGCGAGGATACCGGCTGTACCGCAGCGCAGAACGCCTTTCCGAACGGGCTGATAGGGTTCTCGGTACCCTGCGCCGTGAGACCCCGTCAAGGCCCATCGCGGCACAAGCTCCGTGGGGATATGACCGCCCTATCATCCCCAGAACCCGCACATGAGGATTCGCGCCCGGCCTGGCCATGTTATTGCTTCTCCCCTCTTCGATGCCTTCGATAATAAATACGTGCGGGTGTGGGTTTTCCCTCACCGTCCATGCACCGCACAAGCCGTCAAACAGGCCGCCGCTTCCACGTAGTCAGAGAGGATGAGGAGGGGGTGCACCCGGTACGTTACTCCAGAAGTGCGTGACCCCCGTCTCCGCGAGCAGGCTCCACTCCGTCTCTCCCGGGTGCACCCGGTACGTTACTCCAGAAGTGCGTGACCCCGGAAAAGAAAAGGGGCCCTCGCCCCTTCTTGACCCCCGGCCTGACCGTGCCCCAATTGGTTCTTCCACGAGCGGTCAGCGATGCAGGAGGACCTTCCGCGCAGTGAAGGTGATCATCAGGCGGAGAACACGACCTCCCTCTCGCTTTCTCGACGATCTTCCACGGCACCGTCTGCGCGGGCCTCCGATGCGTACGCAGGCAGCGAAACGAGGGAAAAACCAGGGTCGTCTTCCACGGAGGAGTAATCGTAAAGACAGACCTGGCACATGTCGAACTCTATCGATCCCACGCTGCCGCACCTCTCGCACCGTCCGGGATTGCGCAACTCTCTATCACCTCCCGATATAGGGTTTCATGCAGATACTTAACTTTATATGTTAGATTTTATAATATATCCTGTCAACCTTTTCATTTAATGTTGACATATAATCTAATAAGTAATATAGAAAAGCCATGGAAGAGAGGGAAAAGGGCGAGGAAGCGACGGCGCAGCCCGTGGAGGGAACGGACGACGAGCCCCTCTACACCATCGGGGTAGTCTCCCGCATGCTCAATTGCGAGCCCAGCGCCCTGCGGCGTTATGAAAACGCCGGGCTGGTGCGCCCGGGACGCACGGAGGGAAACACCCGCCTCTATTCCAACAACAACGTCCGTACCCTGCGCACCGTGCACAAGCTGATGGACGAGGAGAAACTAAACGTGCGCGGCGTGCGCATGGTTCTGCAGCTGCAGGAGGAGATAAGGGAATTGCGTTCGAGGGTGGAGGAGCTCGAGGAATGCCTGCGAGCGCTACGCGAGAAAGAAGGTGAGGGTTGACACCGACCGCCTAATCGCAGGCCCCTGCGTGGAATGGCTTCATTATCCGCACGGCCTGCGCCGCGTCAAACTCGATAGAGTACGCTTCCCGCAAAAGCCTACTTTTCCTTGCCTTCCTTCTTATCGAAGGAACCCTGGGAATCGCAATTCGGGCACTTCTTGGGCTTGCAGCGGGAGTCCCTCACGTATCCGCACTTCTTACACACCCAGGCCGCCATCGTGCACCACCTCCATACGCATCCTTCCCGCAAGCGGTATTATACCCGGGCGGCGTAAGCGTTAAAACGCCGCGAGGCCGGGATGCTGCGACGTTTCGGCTGGTGTCTTAGGGTCGAATAGGACTGAGGTAACGCCCTGTCATCCCGGCAAAACAAGCAAAGACAGGAAGAAAGGGGTGGTTTCCCAAATGTTCGATCTGGGAACCATGGCACTACTTCTGGCCTCCGAAGCGAAGGGGATAGAGGATATAGAGGATAAGGTTGCGAGAATCGTGTTCGAGCTGGGCAGGTCGTGTTCGAGCTGGGCAGGGCGATGTTGCAGGCCGTATACGCCTACCTGGGCTGGCAACTCATGAAGAAGAGGGGAAAATGCCTGCGTAATGTGGGAATGCGGTAGCGGAACGTCCTCACCCGTTTCGGGATGGTGAGGGAAGCGATTGATTTTCGACCTGCCTGGCTATATACTTATTGAGTTGATGTATGCCGGTTGCCAGGGGGTGTGGACGATGAAGGTAAGGGCGGTCTATCCCTCAAGAAAAGAGCGTGGAAAAAACGCCCGTGCCGTATCCCGAAGATTCCTGATCGCCCTGCTGCTCTTCTCCCTCCTCCCGTTTCTCTCTGCGCCAACGACGGCAGGCGCCGTCTCCCCCCTTCCCCCGCAGGCGAGCGTGATCGCCGGCGGGACGGTGGGGCAACGCTTCGGGACGCAGTCAAGCCACATCAAGCTCTATCCCCCGTCCAACATGCACGCGGAGCTCGACGTGGTGCGGGGCGCGGGCATCGGCTGGCTGCGCTGCGACTTCGCCTGGTTCGACCTGGAATACAACCGGGGGGCGTGGAACTTCACGGGCACAGACCGCCTGGTGGACGAGGCGGAGGCGCGCGGTATCTCTATCCTCGGCATACTGGGCACCTCCCCGCCCTGGGCAAACGGCGGCAACCGCTGGAATTTTCCCCCCACGGACATGGGCGCCTGGAGGAATTACGTGCGCACCGTGGTCTCCCGCTACCGGGGAAGGGTCCCCGCCTGGGAGATATGGAACGAGGAAAACATCCACGCCTTCTGGCAGCCGGCGCCCGATTACACCGCCTACGTAAACCTGCTCGCCGCCGCCTCGCAGGAGATAAGGGCGGCGGATCCCTCTGCGACCATCGTCATGGGCGGCGTCGCCGGGCTGGACCCCAACTACCTGAACAAGTGCCTCCAGCTGGGAGCCGCGGCCTACGTGGACGCCATCGCCTATCACCCCTACGCGGAGACCATCGGGGAAGAGGGGCAGCCGCCGGAGGCGACCTACTGGCCCAAGGAGAGGCTTTGCCGCCTCATCGTCGACTGGGTGCATAACCTGGTGGCCAAATACAGCAGCAGGCGCCTGCAGGTATGGGTGACCGAGGTGGGGTGGACCACCTGCGCCGGCGTACCCCCGGGCGTCGATGAGATGACGCAGGCCTCCTACCTGCTGCGCACCATGATCAACTACGCGGGCACCGACGTGGAGCGGGTCATCTGGTTCAACCTGCGGGACACCTGGGAGAGCGAGATCGACCGCTACGGGCTCGTGGACAGGAACTTCAACCCCAAGCCATCCCTGGGATATTACGCGACCTTCATGAAGGTGTTCGGGCCCGCCGTGGCCAGGGAGTCTGGGGTGGTCTCCTTCACCTGCTCCAGACCCGCGACCCTTGAGGCGCACTGCTTCCGCATGGAGGATGGGGACCTCGTCCTTGCGGCATGGAAAGCGGACGACCAGGCGGATACGCTCTCCCTGCAGGTGAACGACCCCTCCTTCGCAGATCCCGTCTCCGTCGCTCCCCTTGACGCCACGGAGACTCCCGTGCCGGGGACGGCGCGGGACGCAGAGGGAAGGCTTACCGTGAGCGGGCTGGCCATAGGCAAGACGCCGGTTATCATCAGGATGGACAGGGTGAAGGTGACCGCCGTCTCGCCACGCCAGGCGTACCAGTATACACCGAGCCAGTACATCAACGACATCTCCGGCTCGGGCTTTCAAAGTGGAGCCTCGGTGCGCCTGGAGATGGGGAGCACGGTCATCGCGGCCTCGAACGTCAAGGTGCAGTCGGAAGGGCACCTGACCTGCAGCGTGGGATTATGGGGAGCGGCGCCGGGCACCTACGACGTGGTGGTCATCAACCCTGACGGGAGCCGGGCCAGGCTGGCATCAGCCTTCAAGGTGGTCCCGCCGTGTGGCGGCGGTGGGGCGGTGATACTCGTCTTCGTGACCATGATGGGTCTCCTCGCCACTGTCGGCTACCTTTATCCGCGTAGAAGGATCCGTCGCGGGGAAAAGCCCTGACGCGTGCGGCATGCCCGGCGCCGCACAGGGGGACCGTTTTTTCGTGACCCTTGCATGCATGAAAGCGTTGACGCCGGCGGCATGCTCGGCGCCGCGGCGCTATTTGCCGGCCCGCTTTCTCCCTCGTCCCAGGCCCTCGTAACGTGCCTTCAGCTCATCGAGCAGACGCATGGTCTCCTCCAGGTTCGCCGCCCATAGATCGAGCATCTCCATGCCGTCGGGCGTCAAGCTGTAGACCTTGCGCGCCGGCCCCGCTCCCGAGTCATCGAGCGAGCTGGTCGCCATGCCGGCGCGCTCCAGCATGCGCAGGATGCGGTAAACCATGGAGGGATCCATATCCGCCCTCGCCACCCCGAGCTCCTTGAGGCGCACCACCAGCTCATACCCGTGCATGGACTCCTCGGCCAGGAGGAGCAGGATCGCGGGCCTCAGGAGATGGCCGAACGAGCCGGGCGCCAAAGCGCGCATCTCCGTGATGATGCCCGCCGGAAAGCGGCCCGTCCGCATCCCGTGCGGCGAGAAAACGCCTCGGAAAGCATGATGCTCTCCGCGCCGGCCTTCCTCGCCCCCAGATTCCCCTCTTTTTCCTGCGTACTCATCTCCCGTCATCTCCAAAACCTCCTTCGTGCGCTTGCTGGCCGTGCTTCCCGATATTACTGATAATATCACCATATAGTATTATTGTCAATATTGTTATTATGGCAATTTGAAGCCGCGTGCGGTCACGTCGACCTGAGCTGTGCCCCCAAAGTTCCGTAATGTGCTCCTGCAGGAAAACGGGTATGATTGTTACAAAGGGTCTGACGGCTAGCTCGTATAGTATCCGCGGCTTCGTTTGCGGGGAGGAAAGGAGGGTCCCATGGGCAAACCGGTATTGAGGACCAGGCTCTGCGACATGCTGGGCATCGAGTATCCCGTCCTGAGCGCGGGGATGGGCCCCAACCTCCTGGGTGAGGAGACGGGGGCTCCCGTGGACCTGGTGGTGGCGGTATCCGAGGCCGGTGGCCTGGGGGTTCTGGGAGCCAGCGGTTATTCCATCGGGGAGATGCGAGACGCCATCAGGGAGATCAAATCGCGCACCGACAAGCCCTTCGGCGTGGACATCCTGCTGCCCAAGAACATCGTGGAGCTGGACGAGGGCGGCGGCAGCGGCGAGACGCCGCTGAGCGACCTCCTGCGCTCCCTGCCCCAGTCCCACCAGGACTGGGTAAGGAAGGTCATGTCTGACCTCGACCTCCCGGAGGTGGACATCGTGGTGAAGATGGACACCACCACCCTGCGGCCGCGGGAAGCCATCAAGGTCTGCCTTGAGGAGAAGGTCCCCCTCTTCTGCGCCGGCCTGGGAAACCCCGGGTTCATGGTGGAGGAGGCCCACGCCAACGGCGTCAAGGTCCTGGCCATCACGGGAAACACCAAGAACGCCAGGCGCATGGCGCAGTCGGGTATCGACCTCCTGGTCGCGCAGGGACACGAGGCAGGCGGCCACACGGGGAGGATCGGCACCATGGCCCTGGTTCCCGCCTGCATCGACGCGGCTTACCCGGTCCCGGTGCTGGCCGCCGGGGGCATCGGTGACGGGCGCGGCCTCGCTGCCGCCCTGGCCATGGGATGCGTCGGCGTCTGGGTGGGGACCCGTTTCCTGGCCACCGAGGAGGCGGGAGCGCTGGATATCATCAAGAAGCACATCGTGGAGGCCACCGACGAGGACACCAGGGTGAGCACCATGTTCACGGGGAAGACGCTGCGTTCCATCACCAGCAAGTTCCACACCCTCTGGGACGAGTCCGGCCTGGAACCCCTTCCCTTTCCCCTGCAGATGCTGGTATCATCCTACCTCCTCGCCGCCTTTATCAAGGCCAACAAGGAAGAATACGTGGGGGCCTTCGCGGGACAGGTCTCAGGCCTCATCAAGGACATCAAGCCCGCAGGCCAGGTCCTGGAGGAGATGGTGGCGGAAGCGGCGGAAATCCTCACCAGGAAGCTTCCCGAGAGCGTGCAGGTGGAGTAGGAGATCAGCCGCTTTTCATCGCGCGCATGGGCCTCGACAGGCCCCAGGCGAAGAGCGCGCGCACCAGGGCGGGACTGAAGCCGCCGTAGGGCCCAGAACACCTTCGCCGGGGCCGCCACGGTGATGATGGCCTCGTTCCGCTCCATGCCGCGCAGCACCGCGCGCACTTCCCGGTCGGCATGCCCCTGGGCGCCGTCCTCATCATCTTCTCGCGATCCACCTTCATCAGCTCAACGCTCTCGTAGATGGGCGTGCGGATGAATCCCGGGCATACCACGCTCACCTTCACCCCGTAGTGCGCTCCCTCGACGCGCAAGGCGTTGGACGGGCCCACCACGCCGTACTTGCTCGCGGTGTAGGGTACCAAGCCCATTGCGGAAACCAACCCCGCCAGCGACGCGGTGTTCACGATGTGACCTGACCCCTGCCTGACCATTACGGGATAAGCCGCCGCCACTCCATGCACGACCCCGTACAGGTTGACGTCTATGACCCGGTGCCAGTGCTCGTCGGAGAAGTCTTAGGCTTCACCCCTCGCGATGGCGTTGATCCGCGTGGGCCCAGGGGGAAGCGAAGCGATCTCCCACCAGGTAAAGGCGTATTTGCCGACGAGTTCCTGCCCGGTATGGCATTAATCGTATTTCACGTGGGCGCGGATACTCTCGTAGGCCTTTTCCAGGAACTCGGGGTCCTCGAGGCGCACCTCGATGGCGTCCCTGGGGCACGCGGTGGCGCATCTCCCGCAGGCGCGGCAGAGCTCTCCGATGACCGCCCTCCCGTCCTCGATGCTTATGGCCCCGAGGTAGCAGCGCTCCGCGCACCTGCCGCAACCGGTGCAGGCATCCGTCACCTTAATGGAAATGCTTTCCAGGCGGGGCTGCAGGGGCTCAAGCCACTTCAGCGGCACGTGGCGCGTATAACGCGTGATACAACAACATTCGCAGCAGAAGCAGGTGGTGAGCATGCGGGATCTGTCCTTGACGTCGAAGATGAAATTGTCTACCCTGACCTTTCCCACGATGGGCACCAGCCCCGCGTCCACCGCCCTGCGGGCGTGCTCCTTTGCTTCTTCCACCCCCACTTCGCGGCCGGGGAAGCGCTTTATCTCCATCGCGGAATCCCCCATCATCAGGCAGCCTATATCCCGCGGATAGCGCTGGCATTTCCATCCTTCCCTGCAGCCGCAGTAGTCGATGATCACCCTGTGGGATGCTTCCTCGATAAAACGGTCCAGGAGGGCCAGGGGAAGGGGAGCGTTCCCGGGCATATCGATGTCCGCGTTGATGGGAAGCCAGCGTGCTTCCGTTTTGTCCTCGCGCAACCAAGGGTGGACCCTGTTGAGGCCGGGGATCTTCAGGGCCGCTTTCACCGAAAGCTCTACCGCCCGCACCACGCCCCCGCGCACCTTCCTGCTCAAGCCCTTTCTCTTTCCGGCTTCAGCATCCATGTCGCCCGTGCCCCGCTTTCCGGTTCGAGGGTTCTTCTACCCTTTGCTACCACATATTTCCAAGTCAATTAAAACGCAGTCGCGCCCGGTTCCTAACATGCATGGTGACATTATAGTCCATTCGGCGCGCCGGCGGCGCGAGGTGGACCAAGGGTCAGGCACCCGGGTCACGCGGCCGTGCAACATCACGGGGTCGGATCTCAAAGCGTTGATCGGTCCAGATGAGATTGAATCCCCACGAGATGGCTTCGCTGCGCTCGCCATGACATGCAAGGATCAGAACCCGCCTGAATTCGGAAGAACGACGGGCAAGGCGAGATGGCTTCGCTGCGCTCGCCATGACATGTTACGGTTGTTCTTCCCGGCGAGTTGTTCTTCCCGGCGAGATGGCTTCGCTGCGCTCGCCATGACATGCAAGGATCAGAACCCGCCTGAATTCGGAAGAACGACGGGCAAGGCGAGATGGCTTCGCCGCGCTCGCCATGACATGCAAGGGCGCTCGCCAGGACATGTTCCGAGTGGACCGTGGCAGGCTTCGCCTTCAGGGCAGGAGGAACGATGCCTAGTCGTTCTTGCTCGAGAGGATCATCTCGAGATAGCTCTCCCGCTGCACCAGCTCGCCCAAGGCGAGTTCGCGACCACTGAAGGTCTCGAGGAGACCCCACATCCTCCCCGCCACGATGGAGGGTGCGTAGGGGTTGACCACCGCGATCCTGAAATGATCTCCCTTCCTCGCAAGTTTCGTCGGACGTCCCCAGCTGCGCAGGGGAAATTTCATGAGCTCCGCGTCCAGCGAGCTCTCCCCCTTCAGAGACCGGTAATACCCGCGGGCGTAATCCCGCGAGATATCCATTACCATGCGGTCTATCTCCTCCCCAAGCTCCTCCCGCAACACACGAAGCACGGCCGCGATGCCGTTGGTGTTGTGCAGGATGAAGCGTTTGCCGGAGATCTTCTCGAGTATCAACGCCTCGTCGGCGTTCCAGGAGAACTGCCTTGGCACCTCGAGGGGGACGCCGCACTCAGGGCATTGCTCGTACTGAAGATCCCTCTCGTCCTCGCAGGGGATGCCCAGCTCCACCTCCTGCTCTATGCGCTGCTCCAGTTCCGGTTCCCCCTCAGTCGCGACGATGTCGAGGGTCTCGCGCGTGGGCTCGTCCTTCCACACCGGCTCGCCCCTCCTCTTCTCAGCGGCCTCGAACACGCCCGCCCAGTCTCCCCTGCTCATGGGGTCGTTGTAATACCCCGAGATCCGCATGGTAAGCCGCTCACCCTCGCGGTAGTCGAGCACCTCAGCCAGCCCCAGGCCCCAATACTTGCAGAACCTGGCGACGAGGTTGTAGACCTCAAGGGGGGAGGGTTCATGCCCCGTGGTCGCGAGGTTGCGTATGAGGGAATCCGCGTAACGCCTGCCGTCCTTTCGCTTGCCCTCGATCACCAGGCGGGTGATATCGAAACCGATGCGCTCGGAAAGGGCGGGGAAGAGGGAGTTGAGCTCCTCCACGTCGTAAAGGGTGCCCCGTATATGGGGAGGAACACTGGCGGTGACAACACCGTTGGCATGCCAGATGTTTCCCCTGCCTATCCCCTTCGGCAATCCACACCGGGAACACGTCTTCCGTGCCATATCTCTCCCTCCCCCTCTATGGATCTCGAGTCGCAGCCATGCATGATCGTCCGCGGCGATCAACTGCATTATTTTATTATTATTTCGCTTACCATCCGTGTTTCCCTGCCCGAATAGCGGAGAAAAGGGGGTGCCGGCTGTCGCCGCGCTGATCAAGGATGCGGGATTTCCGTGATGTCGCGACGCCGGACCCGGAAAAGCAAGCGGGCCGCGCCGCGAACCTGTGAAGCGGGCAACCTGCCTCAGCCGTTCAGCTTCAACCGTTCAGCCTGCGGTAGCCGAGGGCGTGTTCCGCCTGCATCATCTTGTGGATCTCCGTGGTCCCCTCGTACAGGAGGGGCGCGCGCGCATTGCGGAAAAGCCGCTCCACGGGGTACTCCGCAGAGTAACCGTAGGCGCCGTGGATCTGCACCGCCATGTGGGCCGCCTGGAAGGCGCACTCCGTGGCGTGCCACTTGGCCAGGGAGGTCTCCCGCGTGTTCCTCACCCCCCGGTCCTTGAGCCATGCCGCCTGCCATACCAGGAGGCGCGAGGTCTCCAGGCCCCTGACCATCTCCGCGATCATCCCCTGCACGAACTGGAACCTCCCTATGGGCCTGCCGAAGGCGGTCCTCGTGTTGGCGTACCTTACCGAGGCTTCCAGCGCCGCGCGGATGGTGCCCAGGGCTCCCGCCGCCACGGTGAAACGCCCCATGTCCAGGGCGTACATGGCGATCTTGAATCCCTCGCCCTCCTCTCCCAGGCGGTTTTCCGCCGGGACCTCGACGTCGCTCATGAATATCTCTCCCGTGGACCCCGCCCATACCCCCATCTTGTGCCGGATATCCCTGGTCTCGATGCCCGGCATGGAGCGGTCGAGGAGGAAGGCGGAGATACCGCGGTGCCCCGCCTCCCTGTCCGTCTTGGCGAAGACCAGGAAATGGTCGGCCGCGTGGGCGTAGGAGATCCAGGTCTTCTGCCCGTTGAGGATGTAGCGGTCGCCGTCCCTCCTGGCGGTGGACTCCAGCCCCGCCACGTCGGAGCCCGCGTTGGGCTCGGTGAGCCCGAAGCAGGCGATCCTCTCCCCCTTCGCCTGCGGCACCAGGTAACGCCGCTTCTGTTCCTCGCTTCCGAAGCGCAGCAGGGTGAGGGAATTGAGGCCCAGGTGCACGGAGAGGAGGGTGCGGAACCCCCCGTCTCCCCTCTCTATCTCCTCGCAGATAAGGGCGGTGGACACGAAGTCCAGGCCCTGCCCGCCGTACTCCACGGGGATGGAGGCCCCCAGCATGCCCCGCTCCGCCATGCCCCGCACGATGCCCATGTCCAGCTCGTGGTCGCGGTCCAGTTGGGATATCCTGGGGATTATCTCCCGGTCCACGAACTCCGCGGCGGAGGCCTGCACCATCCTCTGCTCATCGCTCAGTGCGAAGCTTAAACCCGGTTGCGGTATGCACGGGCACAAGGCCGATCACTCCTTTCCCTGCCACATAAAACCGCCACCGGTTTGCCTTATACCGGTGGCCGCGGTTTCCCGCTTCCCCGCAGCGCCTCATCGCAAGCCCTGAAGCCGGCTCTACTCAGGACCGGAGCTCGCGCACGCGCTCCACGATGCGCGGCAGGACCTCGCCCGTCTTGCCGATGATGCCCAAGTCCACCAGCTCCGGGAAGTAGCAGCCGGTCGCGTTGATCTCGACGAGCTTCGCTCCCGCCTTCTTCGCGTACTCCGGGAGGTAGGCGGCGGGATAGACGGCCCCCGACGTCCCCAGGATAAGGAAGACATCCGCGCTCTTGGCCTCCGCTACCGCCAGGTGCATGTCCTGTACGGGCTCGCCGAAGGCCACCACGTCTATGCGGCATATCCCCCCGCAGCGGCAGCGCGAGGCGATGGAGATTATCCCCTCCAGGTCCCCTTCCCGCATGTATTCCACGAGTTTCCATCCCAGGGGGAAGAGCTCCTCCCTCGACAGGTGTACCTTCCCGCCGCAGGAGAGGCAGGCCAGGCGGTAGATATTGCCATGCACCTCTATGACCCGTGAATTCCCCGCCTCCCGGTGCAGGTTATCGATGTTCTGCGTGATGACCGAGCGCAGGATGCCCATTCTTTCCAGTTCGCCCAGCGCCGCGTGCCCGGGGTTGGGGAGCGCCCTTTCCAGCACCGAGAGCATCTCCGAAACGAAGCCCGTGGCCCGCGCGGGCACGCCGCCTCCCTGGAAGATGGAGGTGAAGACGTCGCCGCCCCCCACCTCGTAGGGATCGAAGCGGTCCCAGAGGCCGCCCGGGTCGCGGAAGGTGGGTATGCCGCTCTCCTCGGAGACGCCCGCCCCGGTGAAGGCCACCAGGCTCTTCGCCCCCTTTATCATGGAAGCCGCTTCTTCCAACAGGTCCTCAAGGCCCAAGCCGGTCTCCCTGCACTCCTGGCGCGGAAATCACCCGCCGACCGTGAGAAACGGTGTTCATCAGCCGAGCAACATAATGGTAAATCCCCGCGATGCTTTTCTCAATGCCCCGGCGCACGCCCCGGGCTGTTCCCGGCCTTCGGAACAAGAGAAACAGGCACCGCTTCGACGGGCTCTTTCGCGTCGCAGAGGTCCGCGCGTACGTCGCATCGGCCTGCAGGCGCCTTACGGGCCGAAAAAGCCCGAGATGCGGCCCTGTCGGAGCGTTTCCGAACGAGCGGCGATACGTTATCATTCTGATATAAGGGGTTGCACAGCTGTGGCCTTACCGTGTTGACCTGTCGGTTAGGCTGTCTCCCGGGGAAATGAGGAGGTGGACGGATGAGCGGAGAGAAAAAGGCGGGCATGACCTGGGACGCGGAGGACTACCGCGCTTCCTCTTCCCAGCAGAAGAAGTGGGGGCGCGAACTCATCGCCGGGCTGGGCCTCAAGGGCGACGAGCACGTCCTTGACATAGGGTGCGGGGACGGCGAGCTCACCGCGGAGATCGCCGCCCTGGTGCCGCGGGGAAGGGTGGTGGGGATAGACAGCTCACCCGAGATGATCGACCTGGCCAGGAAGACTTTTCCTCCCCATTCCTTCCCCAACCTTCACTGGGAAATCATGGACGCCGCGCAAATAGATTTTACGGAGGAGTTTGACATCGCCTTCTCCAATGCCGCGCTGCACTGGGTCGACGACCAGCCGGCTGTGCTGCGAGGCGTTCACGGCGCTCTCAAGGCGGGGGGCAGGCTCGTCTTCCAGATGGGGGGGCGGGGCAACGCCATGGACGTGGCCATGGTCCTCGTCTCCATGCTGGCCCGGGAGGAGTGGAACAGGTACTTTCACGACTTCGTCCTTCCCTACCGTTTCGGCGATCCCGCGGAGTTCGAGGGCTGGCTACGGGAAGCGGGCCTGCAGCCGCTGCGGGTGGAGCTCATCGACCGGGACATGGTGCAGCCGGGCAGGGAAGGGCTCGCCGCCTGGGTGCGCACCACCTGGCTCCCCTTCACGCAGCGCATACCCGAGGAGAGACGCGAGGAGTTCATCATGGAGCTGGTCGACGGTTACCTGGCCGACTTCCCCCTCGACGCGGAAGGGTTGGCGCACGTGAAAGCCGTGAGGCTGGAGGTGGAGGCCGTGAAACCCGAGCGCGGGCAGTGACGCCTGAACAGCATGCAGAGGCCTGCCGGCGGGACCTGAGCGAAAGGAGCGGCCTTGCGCGTGCTGCTGGTGAGCGAGAACCGCTGCCGGGAAAACCTGGTCCCCTACCCGTTGGGCGTTGCCTGTGTCGCCGCGGCCGCCCGGCAGGCGGGCCACGAGGTGGCGTGCCTGGACCTCATGTTCTCGGAGTGCCCGGTCGCGGACGTCATGCGGGCCATCGATGACTTCCGGCCGGACTGCATTGGCCTTTCCGTCCGCAACATCGACAACCAGGACATGTTCGCGGGCGAGTTCTACCTCCCCCCGGTGAGGGAGATCGTCGACGCGGTGAAGGGAGCGACCGCCGCGCCCGTGATCCTAGGCGGCGCCGGTTTCACCATCTTTCCGGAGGAATGCCTGGAATACCTGGACCTGGAGATGGGCGTGGTGGGCGAAGGGGAACGCGTCTTCCTCGAGCTCCTCGCCTGCCTGGAGGCGAAAGCGCAGCCGGATGACCTGCCCGGGCTGGCGTTGCGGCGGAACGGCACAGTCCGGACCAACCCGCCGGCTCCCCACGCCTGGCCGGGCTTGTTCCCGCCCCCGGAACGGGAGCTCTTCGATGTCACCCGCTACAACTGGATCCCGGGATCGTGCCCCCCCTTCGTGGCCAACCTGCAGGCACGCCGCGGCTGCCACATGCACTGCATCTACTGCACGAACCCGGGCATCGAGGGCCGCCTGGTGCGCGTGCGCCCGGCGCGGGAGGTGGCCGACGAGCTCGCCTCCCTGGAAAGGGATCACGGCCTGCGGTTTGTCATCTTCACCGACTCCCTCTTCAACTACCCCCCGCCATACGCCGAGGAACTCTGCCGCGAGATCGCCTCCCGCGGGCTGTCCATAAAGTGGTGGTGCAACCTCAACCCCCTCTACTGCGAGAGAAAATTGCTGGAGCTCCTGCGCGAAGCGGGCTGCGTGGGGATGAGCATCGGCAACGAGAGCGGTTCGGAGGATATCCTGGCGTCCCTTAAAAAGGGGTTTACCCGCGAGCAAGTCATAAGGGCGGTCCGCGACGCGCACGAGCTCGGCTTCCGCACCAACTGCTTCCTGCTGCTGGGAGGCCCGGGCGAGAACGAGCGCACCGTGCGGGAAAGCGTAGAGCTGATGGAGGAGCTCGCGCCCACGCAGGTCACGGTCACCGTGGGCATCCGCGTTTACCCGGGTTGCGAGATCCGGGAACTGGCCCTGCGGGAAGGCATGATCGAGGAGGGGCAGAACCTCCTCTTCCCCGCCTTCTATCTCTCGCGCGAGACGGAAAGCTGGCTTTACCCGTACATGCGCGAGCTCTGCGACGCCCACCCCGGATGGACGCTCTGAGCGTCCGCCTTTCCTCCCGCCCTCCACGCGACCCGCGCAAGCGTGACGCCCTACCGCGACACGTGCGTCCGCGGGCCGCGCGGGCGGCTTGCGGAGGTGGATTACCTCGCTCCATTCATGCAAAAATTACCACAGGAGACGCCCGTGGACAGGGAGGAGTTTCAGCTTGAGCGGGTTCCGGGAAAAGATGCGGGGGGCGGCCTCCTCGTTGGGCGCATGGAAGCGGGATGCCGGGGCGCTCTGGAAGGAGTTCGCGTTGCACGACGGCTCGCAGGCGGCGGCGGCCTTCGCCTTTTTTGCCTTCCTATCGCTCTTCGCACTGCTCATCCTGGCGAGCGGCATCCTGGGGATGGTGCTGAGGAACCGGCCCGACCTCCTGCGGCGGGCCGTCGATTACGTGGTGAGCCGTGCGCCGGGGATCTCCGAGATGGTCGAGGAGGCCCTCGACACCTCCGCGGATCTCGGCGGCCTGCTGGGCGTCATCGGTTTTCTGGGGCTGCTGCTCACGGGGACCAAGGTCACGGACTCGCTCCAGGTATGGCTGAACAGGATCTGGGGCTTCGAAAAACCATCCTTTGCAAGGAGGAAATCGAAGGGCCTGGTCATCCTGCTGGTGGTAGCCCTGGCCGTGTCCCTCGGCCTATTCCTGAACATCATCCTGGTGTATGCAGCTGGGAAGGTGGGGGGCTTGAAAATCCCCCTCTCGCTTCTCGCTTTTCTGGGAGCCGTCGCCGTGCAGGCCACCGCGCTCGCCTTCATCTTCGCGTATGCCACGGAAACCAGGATCGGCATGAGGAATGTGTGGAAGGGAGCCCTCGCGGCGGCCTTCCTCATCAACCCCCTGCTGCTCCTCCTCACCTGGTACTACACCCACATGGGGGACCTGGCGGCCGTGTACGGTTCCTTCGCGGGCGTGGTGCTGGGTATCCTTACCATCTACTACGCCGCCTACGTCATATACCTGGGAGCGGAGCTCAACCATTTCCTGTATAAACGGAAGAAGGCGGCATGATCACGTGTCTATCCGGTGGCCGTATCGCGAAAGGGAGGTGAAGATGGCCGAGGGCGAGCGTTATGCCGATTACATGTACGGGCTGATCGACCGGGTGATGAAGGAGATCGGCCCCCGGGAATCCTGCAGCGAGCAGGAGAGGAGGCTGGGAGCGTTGTTCGCGGAAGAGGTGCGTCCCGCCTGCCACGACGTGCACATGGAAAAGTTTACCTGCAGCCCCAAGGCCTTCCTCGGCTTCTTCCCCTACCTGGTGGCGGGCTACCTGGCCGCCCTGGCCCTCTATTTCGTCCTGCCTCCCCTCTCCCTCATCATGACCGCCCTGGGCGTGGGCGTGCTTTACTTCGAGCTCATCCGCTACCGCGAGATGATAGATCCTCTCTTCCGCAAGCGGGAAGGGGAAAACGTCGTCGCCGTCATACGCCCGAGCGGCGAGGCGAGGCGCAGGTTCATCGTCTCCGCTCACCTGGACTCCGCGTACGAGTTCAAGGTCTGGTACTGGCTTAAGGGAGCCTCCGTGCCCGCCATGATCCTGGCCTTCGCAGCGCCCCTGCTGCTCCTCGGGGCCTCCCTGGCGCGCACTCTCGCCGGGTCGACCGGCTTCCCGGACAGCACCGCCTTCCGCGTGCTGGGATACGTGTGCCTGGGTTTCGTGCCCGTTATCCTCCCCTTCGCCTTCTTCCACACCGGGGACGTCGTGCCGGGGGCCATGGACGACATGGCGGGGGTGAGCGTCCTCGCCGGGCTGGCGAAATACCTCGGCGAGAGCAGGGAAGGCGGCGGTTTCTATCCCCGCAACACCGAGGTTGTCCTCCTGGCCCTCTCCTGCGAGGAAGCCGGCCTGCGGGGGGCCAGGCGCTACGCCGCGGCGCACCGGCGGGAACTTCTCTCCCTGCCCACCCACGCCGTCTTCCTGGACGGGATATACGACGAACGGTACCTCACCGTCTTCAGACGCGAGCTCTGGTGCGGCGCGAAGATGGACCCCTACCTGGTGGAGCTGGCGCGCGAGGCCGCGGAGGCCAACGGGTACCCCGTGAAGACCATGGTGATGGCGGTGGGGGCCAGCGACGCCAGCGCCTTCGCGCGCGAGGGCATCCCCTCCGTTTCCATCTGTTGCCAGGATGCCGGCCGCCTGGTTCCCCATTACCACACGCGACTGGACACCATAGACAAGGTGAGGCCGCAGTCCCTTGCCGTTTCCCTGCAGGTGGTGCAGGACATGCTGCGCCGCCTGGACGGGAGCTGACCCGGAATCCGCTCAGAAAATCCTCCTGCGCGCTTCCCAGGCGATGTCGCGGAAGGCGTCCGCCCAGAAGCCCGCGGTGTAGAGGTGGCGCGCGGGGAGAGCGCCGCTGAAGACCCGGGCGTAGATGTCCAGGATGTTTATATCGCCGCGCGGCCTCTCCCGCGTGGAGAGCGAGAGGAAGAAATTCGGCTTGGATATCCTTTCCAGCGGCCAGTAAAGCCTCCCCACCAGGTAGAGAGGGAAAAAACTGCCCGACATCAATTCCCTGCCGTAGGAGCGGAAGGAGAAGTCGCCGCTTTCCAGGGCCCGCACGATGCAGCGTGCCGCCGCGGCCGCGGAATCCGCGCAGATGGCCAGGCCTTCCCCGTTGAAGGGGTCCACACCCAGCTGTTCGCCGACGAAAAGCACCCTCTCGGCGGCGGCTGCCTGCAGCGGGGTGTAGGCCCTCTCCGGATAGGCCCGGAAATCCACCCCGCCAGCGAGCGCGCCAGCCAACTCCGGGTGGTTTCTCAGCACGGCGAAGTAAGCCTGCCTCAGCTCGGCGGCCCCGCCCCTGGCGAACCTTCCTCCCGAGATGCCGGTGTTGATCACCGGATTCCCGCACTCATCCAGGGAGGGAAAGAACCAGGCGTAACCAAGGACGCCGTGCAGGGGCGGGCTGAAGTCCAGCACCATCCTTTCCCCCAGGCCCGCGACCTCGGGCGCCACCGGCAGGTCCGCCTGCAGCAGGAGGTACTTCTGCCCGCGGGGCGGCAGGCCGAACCAGGTGCGACTCGGACCGTTCACACCGTCCGCTCCCACCAGGACCTCGCCCCGGCACAGCTCCCCGTCCCGCAGCACAACGGCAACGCCCTTCCTCTCCCGGTAGGCCCCCCGCACGGGAGCATCCGTCCTCACCTCGGCGCCCCTCTCGCCCGCCTCGCGCAGGAGCATGTCATCGAGGAGGCTGCGGCGCGTGATAAAGCACCTGTCGTTCCCGAAAGACGGGTAATACCTCTCGCTCCCGTAGCACACGGTGAATCCGCTCACCAACCTCCTGGGCAGCTTTTCCAGGTCTATCTCCAGTTCCTCCAGGCGGGCGGTCACCCTGCCGCTCACTCCCCCTCCGCAGATCTTCGTGCGGGGAAAGCGCCTGGCCTCCAGTATCACGACGTCGCCCGCGAGTTCCGGGCGCAGTCGCAGCAGCGAAATCGCGATCAGCGATCCCGCTGGCCCGCCTCCCACGACGATCACCTTGTACTTCCGCATCCCGTACCTCGTTCCCAAGCGTGCCTGCCCTTCCTACTCTATTTCTCGCGGCGCGAGTTACACTCCTCTTCCGCTCCACCTATAGAACCGCCGCCCACTTTCTCCGCCTTCTTTACCGCGGGGTGAAGCCCAGGGGGAGGCGGGCTTTTCCCGCATGAGGCATTGCTATCCCTCCAAGCCCCGATACGTCTTTCCTCCTCCGCGCATTATATCTTCCTCTCGCGAGCCCTGCAGCCGGAGGGCATGATGGGCTCCTCACCAAAACCGTTCCCGGGCCGGCCCTGAGGTCCCGCGCTCTCCTTCCCTCATTACATAACTTTTGCCTGATAACTCCATGGCGTTGTTTCACCGGGTCCATTCTTCAAGATCGCGAGCCGGGAAATGTGAACGCATGTATCCCAAGAGCAAGGTCGCCGTCGCTCACTGTTCTTGCGGAACGGGACCGGAGAACCTTCTTGCCCATGGACAATAAATAGCATATGTGTAATAATAGATCGGCGGTACACGAAAGATATGGAGGTGGCGACGTGGAAGGAAGGAAACCCGACCCGCTTGCAGGGCAAGCGGGAGAGGCACATGCGGGGATCGGCCGCTTTCTCGCCGTGATGAGCGGCAAGGGCGGCGTGGGTAAATCCTCGCTGACCGCCATGCTGGCGGCGGGAATGCAGAGGAAGGGGATGGCGGTCGGGGTGCTGGATGCCGACATCACCGGTCCCAGCATCCCCCGCATCATGGGCGTCAGGGGCCGGGTATGGGTCGAGGACGGGAAGATGAAGCCGCCGCTCTCGGCAGGCGGCATTCAGGTGATGTCCGCCAACCTGATACTGGAACGCGAGGACGACGCCCTCATCTGGAGAGGCCCCATGGTCTCCAGCGCCATAAGGCAGTTCTGGGAGGAGACCGCCTGGGGGAACCTCGATTACCTGCTCATCGACCTGCCTCCCGGCACTTCCGACGCGCCGTTGACCATAGTCCAGATGCTCCCGGCGACGGACGTCCTCATCGTCACCTCGCCGCAGGTCCTGGCCTCGATGATCGTGCGCAAGGCGATAAACATGGCCCGCAGGGTGGGAGCCAGGGTCATCGGCGTGGTCGAGAACATGGGCGAAGCCCGCTGCCCGCACTGCGGGGAGACCTTCGAGCTTTTCCGGGGAGATGGCACGGACCAGATGGTGCGGGAAATGGGGCTGCCCCTGCTGGGGAAGATTCCTTACGACCCGCGCATCGGCGAGCTCTGCGACCACGGGGCCGTCGAGATCTACGAATCCGAGGCCGTTAACGCCCTGGTATCGGCGGTCCTGGAAATAAGCGGCGGCTGATACGTACCGAGGGGCCTTGGAGCGCGCCATGGAATGGAGGCACGGGAAAGAAGAGGCGGTGAAGCCGCATCCGGATAGTACTCCAGTCGAGGCGGCGGCGAACCCGCCCGCTTCCCGGTCGGCAGGCCAGCCCTGGTACGAGCTGGCGCGGGAGGCGGCCCAGATCGTGGTGAGCGCCCTGGCGCTCTATGCATCCATCAGGTCTTTCCTGGAAAAGATGCGCAGGCGGCGCCGGGGCGACGTTTGAGGGGAGGTGAGAGGGATGTTCGCAGGCAGGAGAGGTGGAGGCGGCGCAGGGCGCGCCTCCGGAGGCCGCGGCCTCGGGGGAAGCGCGCGTTGCACCTGCCCCCAGTGCGGATACAGCGAACCCCACCAGAGGGGCATACCCTGCGCGAGCAAGAGCTGCCCCAAGTGCGGGACACGCATGGTGGGAGCACGCTGCTGAAGCGAATCGCTCGTCGTTGCGCCGGGAACCGCGGGACCCGGCAGGAAAAGGTTGAGGAGAGTAGAGAGAAGAATCCGGTGAGAAGGAGGAAAGATGAAGGTAGCGGTTTCATCGGGTGGGCCGGACCTGGACAGCGCGGTTGATCCCCGCTTCGGACGCTGCGCCTACCTCATATTCGTGGACACGGAGAACATGCAACACGAGGCGGTATCCAATCCCAACGTGGGAGCAGGGGGAGGCGCGGGCATAAGCACGGCCCAGATGGTGGTGGACAAGGGGGCACGGGCCGTGCTCACCGGAAACGTCGGGCCTAACGCCTTCGGCGTCCTGAGCCAGGCGGGAATATCCGTCTACACGGGGATAAGCGGCACGGTGAGGGAGGCGGTCGAGGCGTTGCAATCGGGGAGCGTGAGCTCCACTTCCTCTCCCACGGTGGGAGGACATTTCGGCATGCAACCGCCCGCGGCATATCCAGGCGCCGGCGGACCTGGTCCTACGCCTTTCTACCCGGGAGGCGTCGCCGGACCCGGCTACACCGGTGCCGGCATGGGTCCCGGCGGAGGCTGGGGAGGCGGGCGCGGGCGCCGCGGAGGCCGCGGCTGTGGAGGTGGCAGGCGTTGGTGATCGCCGTGGCCAGCGGCAAAGGCGGTACCGGCAAGACGCTGGTGGCCGTGAACCTGGCCCTGGCCCTGGCGCGGGAAGGCCGCGAGGTCCAGCTCATAGATTGTGACGTGGAGGAACCGAATGATCATCTCTTCCTCACACCCGAGATGTACGCATCGCGGAGGGTGGAGCTGACGGTCCCTCGCGTGGACCACGAGAGCTGCGACCTCTGCCGCGCGTGCGTGGATTTCTGCGCCTATCACGCCCTGGCCCTGGCGGGAGGCCGCGTCATGGTCTTCGACGAGCTATGCCACGCGTGCGGGGGATGTTCCCTTCTCTGCCCGCAAAAGGCCATACGGGAGGAGCCCGTGCCCATCGGCAGGATAGAGTGCGGCCAGGTCAAGGCGGGGGAGGGTGGGGGCAAGGACATCCGCTTCCGCCACGGGATCCTGGATATCGGGGAGCCAAAGGCGACCCCCATCACCCGGGAGTTGAAAAAGGAGCTTCACGGGCCGGCGATAACCATCCTGGACGGCGGGCCGGGCACGGGTTGTCCGGTCATGGAAACGGTGCGCGGTTGTGACTACTGCGTGCTGATGACGGAACCCACCCAGTTCGGCCTGCATGACCTGCGCATGGCCCTGGACATGGCGAGAGAACTGGGCGTGCCTTACGGGGTGGTCATCAACAAGTACGTGCTGGGAGGCGGCGGCATGGACACGTGGTGCGCCGAGAACGGGATCCCCGTTCTTCTCCGCATCCCCTACAAAAGGGAGTATGCATCCCTTTATTCCCGGGGGCTTAACCTGGTCGAGGAGCTTCCGGCATGGGGCGAGCGCTTCCTGCGCGTTTACCGGGAGATCGAAGCGAGCGTGGGGGCGAGAAAGGTGGGGACATGATGTTACCCGGCTTTTCGGCCTTTCCCCGCGCGGGGAGAACCTTGGGCGCAGGACTTGCAGCGGCTTCCCCGATGCGCGTGGAAGGAGGAGAGGGCGAGCGACGGGGCGAGTACAGGAACCATGGAGGCTGGTTCGGATGAAACAACTGGTCGTCTTGAGCGGCAAGGGGGGCACGGGAAAGACCACCGTGGCTGCGGCCCTGGCGCAGCTGGCGGGAAGGTCACTGATCGCCGACTGCGACGTGGAAGCCCCCAACCTGCACCTGGTCTTGAAGCCCAGCGTGACCAGGGCTTACACGCTGAAGGTATCAAGCAAGGCGGAGATCGACCCCGAAAAATGCGACCGGTGCGGCATATGCGAGGATTCATGCAGGTTCGAGGCCATCCGCGCCTTCCGGGTGGACCCCTATGCCTGCGAGGGATGCGGCCTCTGCGCGCGGCTGTGCCCCGTTCAGGCGGTGGAGCTCGTGGAGCGGGAGGGCGCGGAGGTCCTCCTGGGCGAAACGCCGTACGGGCCGCTGGTATGGGCTCGCCTCGCCGTGGGAGAGGAGGCCTCGGGTAAGGTGGTCTCCCAAGTGCGCATGGAGGCGCAGGCACTGGCCGCCGAGAAGGGCTACGACCTGCTTGTAGTGGACGGCTCGCCGGGAATAGGATGCCCGGTGATCGCCTCCGTGACCGGGGCAGATCTCGCACTCATGGTGGCCGAGCCCACCCTCTCCGGCCGTCACGACCTGCTGCGAGCCCTGCAGACCGCTTCCTTTTTCCGCATACCCTCACTGGTATGCATAAACAAGTGCGACATCAACGTGGAGGAGGCGAAGAGGATCAGGGATGCCAGCACCGCCATGGGAGTGGAGGTGGTGGCGGAGATCCCTTATCTTGAAGAACTCGCCGAGGCCGCGCGCCTTTCCATGTTACCCCTGGAAGCAGCGAACGGTGATATCGCCGCGCTCTTCCGACAACTATTCGAGAGGGTCATGGAAAGGATGGACGCTCGCGCCACCCCTCCGAAAAGTTAGTTTGACATTTGCTCTTTTTACGGAGCAACATATACGAGACGAGGAAGTCCGGGATCGTTCAGGATAGGGAGAACCTCAGGGGCCGCGCGGCTCCCGGTTCATCTCAGAAGAGACTTGAAAAGGAGGCAACCGATGTTGATCTGCGTAGCTGCCGAGCAGGGAAAGGTCTGTGCGCATTTCGGCCATTGCGAGGAGTTCGCCATCTTCGAGGCGGAGGGAGGGGAGGTAAGACTTCGCGAGTATATGCCCAACCCCGGCCACGCTCCCGGCACACTCCCCCCCATGCTGAAGGACTGGGGGGTGACCCACGTGATAGCCGGCGGCATGGGCAACCGGGCAGTGGCCCTCTTCCGGTCCATGGGAATCGAGGTCGTCACGGGCGCTCAGGGTGAGCTCGAGGAGATCGCCCGGGCATTCGTCCGCGGAGACCTGGTCACGGAGGAGAACGTCTGCGACCACTCCGGTGAGCACGGGGCCGGTCACTGCCACTGAAGCGTCGAGGTGGGGCGATACGAACCGCTTAACCTTACTCGTGTCGATATTTAAGGGCCTGCGGCCGAGGACGCCCTTTTGACACGGCGCCTGTAACGCTCTGCCCGCGAAGCCATCCACGCCTTCCTTGCCCGCTTCCGAGTCTTTCCGGCTTACAGGATTTTACGGTGTATTTCGCGCTTGAAGTGCAGCGTTCATTTTCGGGATGCAACAAGCGCGCCTGGAGCTCGTGCCGGAGCCCTTGCTCCACGCCGGGCGACTTCCTCCTGGCGGTGTATATGGGCCTTATTCCGCGGCGGTCTTTATCTTCCCGTAATACGACTCGGCGAGGTATACGGGCTGCAGGGGGCAATGCCCGGTGACCCTGTCCTTGGTGGCCAGCACGGTGGTGAGCACCCTGGTGGTGGCGATGAAAATGGAGTCGTGGCCCACGCATAATCCCAGGAGGATGTTCAGCTGGGAGCCCTCTCTTTCCAGCACCAGGGCCTGGGCGGCGGGGTTGCAGGCTCCCTCGTAGGTGCCCGGGTTGATCTTCTCCTCGTCCCTCACGCCGAATCTTTCCTTGGAAATCCCTCCCAGCTTGCAGCAGACCGCGACCACTTCGAACCCGCGGCTTTCCAGGATGTCGGCCAGGGTCGCCGCCTCCTTGCGCAACCCCACGCAAAAGGCGATCCCCAGCTTCTGCAATCCCAGCCTCCGCGCGAAGTCGATCATCTCCTCCACCCTGGTCTTGCGACAGTAATTGACGCCCTCCACCACCGAGGAAACGCGGGCAACCTCTGAAAGCTCCCCGCGGATCAGGTTCTCGCTCTCTTCTTCTATCTCCTCCTTGTACACGACGGAGGGGCAGAAGGCGGGGGCATGGTCGAAGACGTTCAGGTAGCATAGCGGGGCCGCGCAAGCGGTGCATTTTACGGGCTTCTTCATCTCCAGCTCCTTTCTTCCCGGGGGTTTCAGGATCTCCGTGGAATAGTTCTCCAGGGCCGGTTACCGCATCCCGATTATGGGCATTCGTATCAGTATTGCAAGGCCACGATATCATAATCCGCCCGCTTTCCGAAAACCCCGGCAACAGGCCATTGAAGGCGCGTCTTCCCCGCTCTACGTGCGGCCCCTAACCCCCTCCCCGGTGCCACAAGCCGGGCCCCTCATCCCCCGGCCCTTGCATGGTATACTCTCTTCCTGAAAGGAGTTCGCGAACCGGGAATCCGCCATGAGCGATTTTGACCTCACCAGGATGGGATGCATCGCGGTATTCGGCGCCACGCAGGACCGCTCCAAGTTCGGGTACAAGGTCCTCAAGGATCTCCAGCAGGGAGGTTACCGTGTCTACGGGATCAATCCCAATTACGATGAGATCGAAGGGTGCCCGTGCTTTCCCGGCATAGGGAGCCTGCCGCAGAAGCCGGACCTGCTCATATTCGTCGTACCGCCCGAGATCACCGAGAAAGCGGTGGTCGAGGCCCACGAGGCCGGCATCAGGAAGATATGGATGCAGCCCGGGTCGGAATCCAAGAGGGCAATAGCCTTCTGCGCGGAAAAGGGCATGGATGTCGTCCACGATGCCTGCATCATGATCTACAGAAGAGAAGGTGGCAGGGACCTGCCCGTATAGTCCTCTCCCCCAATCGCCCCTCCTTTTCCTTACCTGGAAGGGCTGACGCGCGGAGGCTGAAGATACGGTGATCCCCCCTGCTTCTCCCCGGGTTTCCCGGAAAGGCAGGGACCTCCGCGGGTGCCTTTGCGCTGGTATTATTATGCATTAGCTAATAACCTGGGCGATGAGGCCCCGCTCAGGCGGAGGCGAGGAGATGCCCGGCTGCGACTCCTGGTCCGTGAGGTGTAGGACCGTTTTCTCATCCTCTTCTCTATAGGCCGGGAGATGATCACAGCAGCATCTATTTATTGACATATGCCCATATTAAGGGTATGCTCTATCCAGGAGATGTTATCCGGCGACGGGAGGTGAGAATATGCCACCGGGAGGAAGAGGTGGATGGGGAAAACCCTATCCCTACTGCAGGTGCTACCCCTGGCTTCCAAGGCGCTGGTGGGCATACCCGGGTTACGGATACGGGATACCCTACGCAGGTTTCGGGAATTATATCCCCTGGAACGTACCCAGGAGCGGCTACCCCCCGTATTCCCCTCCAGCGCCTTTCGCTCCAGGTAGTTGGCAGAACACTTAAGTATGAGCTTTCTCGCACCACGGCAATCAAGTCACGAGGAGGTGAAAAATGGGAGGCTACGGCAACAGGAACATGTACCGCATGACGGGTCTTCCCGGTTGGATGAGGTTCGGTTACAGCCCCGGGTGGCAGGGGCGCAGCCCCAGCGGCCTGGGACCCTGCGCCGAATACCTGATGACCGGCAGGTGGCCTACGCCCCAGATGGAGCAGGCCTGGCAGCCCCGCCAGGCCACTGCGGGAGCAGGGTTTGCGATGGGCCCGGAGCAGGAACTCGACTTTCTCAAATCACGCGCAGACCTTCTCTCGCAACAGCTCGAGAACGTGCGCAAGCGCATCGAGGAGCTGGAAAAGAAATAGCCCTGGTGGCGTGGCGGAAAAGGCGGCCGGGTCTTGCCTGCTTTGGGCAGGCTCCCTACCCGGCGCCTTTCTTCCTTCTGTCCCAACGCTTCTCCGGCATCATAGCGATCTTGTTTAAATGTCACGGAGAGGAGAGTCCCGGGAAACGTCATCGCGATGAGCGGTTTAAACGTCATTGCGAGGAGCGGAGCGACGAAGCAATCTCCTCCGGACTTCCCCCGGGCCATAAGCAAGCCCCGGCATTATTCGCTTTCTTCCCGGCGAGATTGCCGCGTCGGCGCTTGCGCGCCTCCTCGCAATGACGGCAACGGGGCAACACGTTGGTGCCTGACCCCACCTGTTGCCCCGTTGGTGCCTGACCCCACCTGTTGCCCCGTTGGTGCCTGACCCCACCTGTTGACACTGGGAAACGTCATTGCGAGGAGCGGAGCGATGCGGCGACCTCCTCCGGATGAACGACCGTTTGTCCCCATTACCACCACGTATGATAATAAGTCATGGGGACGAATACATGATCGCGTGCCTCTTGCCCTTCGGCATCTACATGGACAAGGTCGGCAGGATAAACAGAGGGGGTAGGAACGATGAAAGCCACGAAAGCAGCTGCGCTGTTGCTTTCCCTGGCCATGCTCGCGTTATCCGTGGTCTCCTGCGGCAATGCCGGCGAAAGCCCCGCCCCGCCGCAACCGGCGCCGCTCAAGGAAAACGGAACGGGAACTCCGCCCGCGGTCCAGCCATCATCCGGCGACACCGTGCTCATGGTCGTATGCCAGGACGGCTTCCAGGATATCGAGTACAACACGGTGCGCGGCGAGCTGGCCGCCGCCGGATACAAGGTGAGCGTGGCCGCCCCGCAGAAGGCGACGGCCTCCGGCGTATCCGGAACCAGCGTCGCCCCGGACCTCGCCCTGGCTGAGGCCCATGCAGCAGGTTACCTGGCGGTGGTCTTCATCGGGGGGCCGGGAACGGATTCTCTCTTCGATAACGAGGACGCGCACCGCCTGGCCATGGAAGCAGCGGAAGGGGGCAAGGTCCTGGCGGCCATATGCCTGGCCCCGGCGATCCTCGCCCGGGCCGGCTTGCTCGCGGGGAAGCGTGCCACCTCTTACCCGTCCGCCTCCGGCTACCTCACCACCGGCGGAGCCGACTACACCGGCAGCGAGGTCGAGGTGGACGGCAACGTCATCACCGCCTCCGGCCCGGACGCGAGCCACGACTTCGCCCAGGCGATCATCGACGCCCTACGCTGACCCGTGCTCCGGGATCCCCGTGTATCACGCATCCGTGGACAGGCGGTCGAAGCTTTTGCGCTCCCAGTTCCGGAAGTAACGGGTCCACATCTTGAGCCAGGGCGCGGGAACCGCCGGTCGCTCCCTGAGCTCGCGCACCGTCGCCTTGAGGCATGGCCCGCCCATATTCCGGTAGCGAAAGGCCCCGATACCCCAGAAATCGCGTATCCTTTTCCTGAGCTCCTTCTCGTCCTCGCTCGCGATCACCTTCCGCATGTCCCACCGGCGCCAGTCCGTGATGCAGTGGATGAGGAAGGGTCCTCCTTCACCCGCTCCTCGTAGAGGCTCAGGAAACGCCGGGAGGTGTCACCGGCTTCCAGTACCTCGACGGCCATGTCGGCCGCTATGTCCGCGGAGAACCAGGCGGCCGGCACCCCATCGCACAGCTCGGTGCTCTCCAGGCCAGCCGCGTCTCCCACCAGGATCATGCCGTCCGTATGATTGGGCATGCCCCGCAGCCGCGGATCCAACCCCACGAAGATCTCGAACCCCTCCCACGTGTGTGCCCGCAGCCTTATACGGGGTGCCACCTCGTCCCGCCACCAGGGCAGTTTCCCGGTCAGGTTCTCATGATAGACCTCGAAGAGCCTTCGCAGGTTGGGCACCCGCCCGCCGTCCAGGCGAAGGCACTGGTCCTGCATGAAATGGAGGCTGGAGTTGTAGGGCCAGGACATCAGGCCGTTTCCGTGTCCCAGGGGAGGCGCCACCTGCTGCTCATCCCAGCCCCAGCAGAAGCGCAGCTTGTACCCGAAGATGCGGTTCACGTCCTCCTTGTCCATCTCATAATCGTAGACATCGGCCAGGGTAATGGCCTCGGGCGGGTACTTCTCGCGCACCCCCGCCTTTATCGCCAGCAGGCCCTGTGAACCCTCCGCGTCGATCACCAACCGGCAGGGGATGCGCTCCCCGCCGTCGGTCACCACCCCGCAGACGGCGCCATTGCCGTCGCGGATCACGTCCACCACCGTGGTGGACGTGCGCAGCTCCACCCCCGATTCCACCGCACGGTTTGCTTCCCACTGGCAGAACGGCTTGCAGTAGGCGTTGTAGCCGAAGCTGAAGATGGGGGAGAAGGGCCTGGGGACCTTGAGGGAATCGTCGATATCGATGTCCCCGGCGTCTATGTCCTTTATGGTGTTCATCAGATCGGCGACATCGTCGTCAGCGGTTCCACTGGTCTTTGCTTGGTACCTTGAACCAGCATGAATGAACCACGTTCATCTATCAAAGAGCGAATTTACACACAAAAGGGCACGTTATCTCCCCGGAATCCGCTTGCATGATGACGGCTTACGGCAGTCAACGGCTCATGGGATGATGAAGCGAGGCTCCAGGGCTGACCGGTTGCCGTACGTTGACACCCATGGAAAAAGACGGGCCGGCACTTGTGAATACCGGCCCGGTTCCGTTACTGGAGCCCCTGGGGAGAATCGAACTCCCGACACAGGGATTAGGAATCCCTTGCTCTGTCCACTGAGCTACAGGGGCTCGATCTCTCTCCGGTTTCCCTGTCCGTTGTTTAAGTCAACCAAACCAAGAGTCGGCTCTCAGGTCATCTTAACCGTTACGCACCGTTTTTAACGTCCGTTATTATGGCCCTCACATGTTCATCATGTCCAGGTACCACTTGTCGCCTTCTTTGACCATCTGGAGCTCCGCGGGGGTTTCCGCGTCCTTGACGTCCTCCGTGCTCTCGGTTCCCGACTCGTCCACCACGGTGACCTTGCCCTCGACGATCTCCACCGTGGCCTTGTCGTCACCCTCCATTGTGGTCTTGTACTTCACGCCCGAGAACTTCATGCTCTTATAGGTCGAGAAGAACATGTCCTCGAAGAACTCGTCGATGCTCCCGTAATCGCCGTATGAGAGCATGGACTCCAGGTATTCCAGGGAGGAGGGAGCGATGGTGCTCTTTAGCAGCTTCGCGTCCTTGTTTTCCATCGCCTTGAGGAAGTTCGCCGCCACTTCCTCCGGCCCTCCCTTGCCTCCTCCTTCCCCACCGGTGAACCATTTCGGTCCCACTGCGAATCCCAGGAGAAGAACCACTATGGCGCCGACGACCAGCAGTCCCAAACCCCCGAAGAGGACGGCCTTGCCGCCCCCTCCCTTCTTGCCGCCCGCGGGCTGATAGTATCCGGGCGCGGGGGTGGCGGGTGGCGGCTGGTAGGAGGGTTGCATCCCCGCAGCCGGCGGGGCCGCTTCCCGTGGGGGTGGGGGTGTTGCAGCGCTCGGCGGTGGCGGCACCGTGGCGGCTTGCGTCGCCTCCGCCCGAGCAGGCGCCCCGCACTTGGGGCAGAAGGCGCTGCCCTCGCTCAGCTCGGAGCCGCATTTTTCACAAAAAGCCATGAGAACCTCCTTAGTAGCTTGCCGTTCAAATCACTTAAACAATGATAAACGTTTTCACGCCCTAAATCCATGCGCCGCGACAACACGGAAGGTGCCTGCCGAAACGACCCGGCACCCGACAAACCTGGAGGACTCCTGCCGAAACGACCCTGCACCTGATAACCGCATGCGCTGTTCGAAATGGCGTGAAGGTAGCCCGAAAGGCTCCAAGAGCGCTCAAAAGATGCACGTAAGGTATCCCCCAAGGCGCCCTTGACAAGCGCCTTGGGGCATTCTAATTTTAAACATGCCTGCTTAAGAAGGGCGGGCGAGATGAAATAAGTAACAGGAACGGGAACCACGGAGGTTCCGCGGGGGATGTACCCCGGGAAGTTCCGTGTTTTTATTTTCAAGGAGGGAGAAAGATGCACATACCCGACGGTTTCCTCAACGCCGGAACCAGCATCGCCACCGGGGTGGTCGCCGCGGGAGCGGTGGGATACGGGCTGTACAAGGCACGGGAGGAACTGGACGAGAAATCCGTTCCCCTGCTCGCCCTCTGCGCAGCCTTCGTGTTCGCCGCGCAGATGCTCAACTTCCCCGTGGCGGGCGGGACCAGCGGCCATTTCCTGGGCGGGGTGCTGGCGGCGGTCCTCCTGGGCCCATGGCTGGGCGGACTGGTGATCGCCCTGGTCTTGCTCATCCAGTGCCTGGGCTTCGCGGACGGCGGGCTCACGGCGCTGGGGGCCAACGTCTTCAACATGGCGGTCGTAGGAACCATCCTTTCATATTACATTTTCTACGGCGTGAAGTCGCTTCTCCCAAGGAGCAAGGCTTTTTTCCTGGCAGGCACGGGCGCGGTGGCCTGGCTCTCGGTGATGCTCGCCTCGGGCGCCTGCGCGGTGGAACTGGCAATATCCGGCACCTCGCCACTGGGAGTGGCCCTGCCGGCCATGCTGGGGGTGCACGCCATCATCGGGGTCGGAGAGGCGGTGATCACGGTGCTGGTGGTGAGCGTGGTGCTCGCGGTGCGCCCCGATCTCGTACGTACTTATGACCTTCGTCCGGAAACGCCCGGTTTCAAGGGAGCGGAGGTGAGCAGGTGATGGAAGCGCGCAGGAAGGGCTTGTACGTTTTCATACTTGCCGGGCTGGCCGTGGCGGTAGCGCTGGCGCTGTTGGTCTCCCCCTGGGCCTCCTCCTCGCCTGACGGTCTGGAGAAGGTGGCGGAGGACAAGGGATTCCTTGAAAAGGCGGAGGAGACCGAGCCCGCCTGGGAAAGCGCCCCCATACCCGATTACGCCATGCCCGGCCTCACCAGGGAAGCGGTGGACGAGGAGACCGGCGAGGTGGTGGAGGAGCCCACCAAGCTGGCCACCGCCCTGGCCGGGCTGGTGGGCACGGTGGCCATCTTCCTCATCGCCTGGGGTCTGGCCCTGGTACTGAAGAAGAGGACCCCTGACGAAGCGAACACCGTCCCGCGGTAGGCCACGGGGGAGAAGGCGCTTGAAGCACGCTTTCCTGGACCGCTACAGTGACCTGCGGAGCCCCATTCACCGGCTCGACCCTCGGGCCAAGCTGTTGGGGTTCGCGACGCTCATCGTGATCTGCGTCACCACCCCTCCCAACCTCTATGCGGCCTTCGCCGCCTACCTCGGGTTGGAGCTTGCGCTGCTGTGGCTCTCCCGGCTGCCCCTTGGTCACGTGGCCAGGCGCATGCTCGTAGTCCTTCCCTTCGTGCTGATGGTAGCCGTCTTCATCCCCTTCTTCGACAAGGGAGGAGGCAGCTACAACCTGGGGCCGGTGCGGGTTTCCGCCCATGGGTTGCTGGTTCTGTGGAACGTGGCCGCCAAGTCCACGGTGAGCGTGCTGGCGGTGATACTCCTCTCCTCCACCACCCCCTTCCCCGACCTCCTGCGCGGGATGGAGAGGCTGCGTGTGCCCCGCCTGCTGGTGGCGCTGCTCAGTTTCACCTACCGCTACATCTTCGTGCTGGTGGACGAGGCGCAGCGCATGCGGAGGGCGCGAGATTCCCGTGGGTGGAGTGGAAAATGGCTTTGGGAGGCCAGGGTCGTCGCTCACATGATCGCCACTCTCTTCCTGCGCTCCTACGAGAGGGGGGAAAGGGTTTATGCGGCCATGCTGGCCAGGGGTTACGACGGGGGCTTACGCACCCTGTACCTCTACGAGCCGGGGGTCATGGAGCTGGGCTTCGCGTCCCTGGCGGCGCTCTTTCCCCTGGCCGCCAGGCTGCTGGCCTAGGTCAAGGATGAAATCGGGTGCCTGGAAGGGGCGCCATCGGGATCAGGAGTGATATGGTAATAACTGGCATCCCGGAAACCGGGCCGGCCAGGCCCAGGCGGAAAGGAGCGGGATAAGTGCATCACAGGCCGGCGGTGGAGATTCGAGACCTTTACTACGCTTACCCGGACGGGACACCGGCCCTGCGGGGCGTCAACCTCCTGGTCGAGGAGGGTGAATCGGTGGGCATCGTGGGACCGAACGGCGCGGGAAAATCCACCCTGCTCCTGCACCTAAACGGCATCCTCACAGGCCGCGGCGAAGTGCGCATCTTCGGCCTGCCGGTGGAGAAGGCGAACCTGCGGGAGATCAGGCGGCGCGTGGGCCTGGTCTTCCAGGACCCGGACGACCAGCTCTTCTCCCCGACCGTCTTCGACGACGTGGCCTTCGGGCCCCTCAACATGGGCCTCTCCCGGGAAGAGGTGGCCGCGGCCGTGGCCAGGGCCCTGGAGCAGGTGGGATTGGAGGGGATGGAGAAGCGCTCCGCCTTTCACCTCAGTTTCGGGCAGAAGAAGCGCGCGGCAATCGCCACCGTGCTCTCCATGAACCCCGATCTCCTGGTCCTGGATGAACCTTCCAGCAACCTCGATCCCCGCGCGAGGCGTGAGTTCTCAGAGCTGCTGCAGCGCACGAAGATCACCAAGATCCTGGTCACCCACGACCTTCCCTTCGTCTTCGAGAACTGCGAGCGCGTGGTGGTGATGGACAGAGGGAAGGTGGTCGCGGACGGCGATGTCCTTGCCGTAATGTCCGACGAACGACTGCTCCAGGAGCACGGCCTGGAGCTCCCCTTCGGGTTTTACCCGGTGCAACGTGAGGTTTCCCGGGAATCTCCCGACCGCGAACGCGAGTGACCTCGATGGAGTGAAACCCCTCAGGCGTTATCGCAGGCGTGGCGAGAAGATATCCTTCTGGCCATGCCTCCCCTTACCCACCATTTCAAATTTCATCCCAGCGAGATCGCCATGTCGGCATAATCGTGTCTCATCGCGATCTGGTTCTCCGATGATCTCTCTCCTTATCGTCATGATCTTTTCTCGAAGACATGTCACGCCTCCGGGCCATTATTTCGGAGGTATGGCTTTATCGCAACGATGTTTGCCGGGAGGTGGGTGAATCCCTTCGCTATATCTACCTCAGGAGGTGGAGGTTGCCGAGGTGGACGCAGGTGAGGCCGGCTTCCCTGGCCGCCGACAGGCACTCCTCCGCCTGGCGGCGCGAGGTCACCGGCAGGTCGCGCATGGCGTGCTGCGGGTGGAAGGCCAGCAGGGAGTAGGGGATGTCCGGGTCCAGGGAAGAGATGAAGGAAGCGATGCGCCCCACTTCCTCCGCCTCCACGTAGCCGGGAACAAGCAGGGTGCTGGCGACGAGAGGCGGGGGATCGGGACGCTCCGCTATGCGGGAAGCCGCATAGGAAAAGTTTTCCAGAGTGCGCCGGTTGGACACACCGCAGAGGGCGCGGTGGAGTCCGGGGTGGAAGGCCTTGAGGTCGAACTTCACGCAGCCCCCGCTGGCCAGGGACAGGTCCATGGCGCGCCGCAGCAGCCCCGGGTGCATGCTACCGTTGGTCTCCCAGCATATACGCAGGCCTCCCCTTCTCCTCTCCAGGGCCAGCTCGGAAGCCCTGAGAGCGAAGGGCATCTGGGGGGAGGGGTCGCCGCCGAAGTAGCAGATGCAACCCGTGCGCGCGTCGGCGGCTTCCGCCAGCTCCCGCGGTGTGAAAACCGGCGCCAGTCTGGCGGTCAGGTAACGGAACTGGGAGTTCTGGCAGAATAGGCAGTCGAAGGAGCAGGCTCCCAGGAAGACAGCCAGGTTGTAGCGCCCGCGGTCCCGGCTGCCCGGACACACCCAGTCGGCCACGCAGTTTGTGGGCAGGGAATCGTAGTAGTACTCCAGGACGCCGCCCCGGGCGGTCCCGGAAAGGTGACGCAACTTACCGTTCCTTACCGTACGCAGGCCGCAGTAACCCTTCTCCCCCTCCCCCATGGTGCACCCATTCCCGCACACGCGGCAGGTCCTCCCCCCCGCCGTTCTGGGAGGTTCCGGCGGCAGTTCGAAGGGCGCCCGCACGCGTGCGTGCGCCTCGCGCGCCCGCCTCTCCGCCTCCCCCTCTCCCTCCGCCAGGCAACGCGCGCACGCCCCCAGGGCGCGCGAGACCCCGGGCACGATACCGCCGCATACGGCGCATCTCCTTCCTTCCTCATCGACCACGCGCTTATCGGCCTCCTTCCCGCGGTCTTCCCACGGCCCACATGCCGTATCACCATCTTATAGAACTCCGGGCCACGGGAACCATACCGGATGGCCGGTCCGCCGGCCGCACACGCCCCGAAGCGCACAGCGGCAAGGCCCCTCGAAAGCGCGAAGATCATCTTCCGAAATTCCCCTTTCCCCTCCGTTGCTGCGGACCGGCACTTCCCGCGGCCCGGAAAGGGAGGGGGCGGGGCGGGACGTCCGGTGTTAAGATAACCTTTAGGCAAGCCGCCGAGGAAAGGAAGCCTTGCGATGTTTCCTCTCCACGCGTTGGTCGGGCGGCGCGCTTAGCGCGCCTCCCTGGTGGCCCGCGGTTGCTTATCGAGGCGCGGTCAACGCAAATCACTTACGGGAATGGAAAGTAACACACGGGGAACGGAGGAGCGCATCCGGAAGGCGGGACAGGCCGTCAAGTGGGCCTTCGTCATCTTCCTCGCGGTGGTTGCCGGTCTTATCGCCGCGCTGCAGATCTTCCACACCCATCCCGCCCAGGACGTCCTGTCGCGGGCGGTGGAGAGGGTGCAGCAGGGGGACATCGAGGGAGCCATGGAATACGTGGACCCGCAGGGGCAATTGGGCGTCATCTGGCGGGAAAACGTCGGCGGGGCGCGGGATACCCTGGCCTCCCTCGTGGACCGCTACCGCCTGGAATTCTCCTCCCTGAAGTACAAGACCCGCGTGGAAGGGGACTTCGCGGAAGTGCAACTTGCCGGTGGCAGGATCGCGGTTTACGCGAAGAACGAGGGTGGCCTTCTCGCCTTTTTCGACCTGGAGGGCTCCGACCTGGTAATCTACATGCAGAAAAAGGGTGGTTCCTGGCTGATAGAAGGGGCCAACTACGACCTGCTGGAAACCCTTTCTGGGAGCCTGGACTGGTTGTACGAGATGAGGTAGCGGTTTCCATGGAAGACAGGATACATCGTAACACGAGGAGAGGGGTGCCGGTATTCCTTGCCCTCCTTATCATCGGCGTCCTGGCGGTCTCGGCGCTCGCCGGGTGTTCCTCGTCCACGCCGGAACTCACGGTGAAGGATTTTATCTCCGCCCGCATGGAGGGGAACGAAAGCCGCGCGGAGGAACTCACGGTGGAGGGAGACCTCAAGGGATACCTGGGAGGCGAGCCGTTCCTGGCGGGTTCCGAGGCGGACTTCACCGCCGAACTCGTGGAGAGCGACAAGGACCGCGCCGTGGTGCTGGTGCGTTTTTCCTGGGGCGAGGAGGGGGTGGATATATCCTACGTCTGCCGGCGCGCGAAGTCCCGATGGAAGGTATCCCTGCGCGAGACGGAAGCGCTGTGGTACCCCGAGATAGAGCTGAAGGAGCAGGGCACCGATGCGGGGAGCTGAGGCAAACCTTCATCGTCTGCCTGGTGTTTCCTTTCGGGCGTCATCGCGAGGAGGCGCGTCAGCGCCCTTTTCCCTGTCATTGCGAGGAGGTATGCAAGCGCCCTTTTTCCTGTCATTGCGAGGAGGTATGCAAGCGCCTTTTTCCCTGTCATTGCGAGGAGGCGCGTCAGCGCCGACGAAGCAATCTCGCCGAGAGGAGGGAAGGGGGACGGGTGCCGGGAGGGGGAGCAAGGTCCGGAGGAGATCGCTTCGTCGCTCCGCTCCTCGCGATGGCGTTTAAGGGGGGTCCTTGCGATGGGTTTCAAGGAACGCCTCGTAATGTAATGACACTTAACAGGGCTCACAGGGACGACGTTTAAGGGGGGTCCTTGCAGAGGGATTGCTTCGCTTCGCTCGCAATGACGTTTTAGCCGCTCCTCGCGATGGCTTTTAAGGGGGGTCCTTGCGATGGGTTTCAAGGAACGCCTCGTAATGTAATTTTCAAGGAACGCCTCGTAATGTAATGACACTTAACAGGGCTCACAGGGACGACGTTTAAGGGGGGTCCTTGCAGAGAGATTGCTTCGCTTCGCTCGCAATGACGTTTTTAGCCGCTCCTCGCGATGGCGTTTAAGGGGGCTCCTTGCGATGGGTTTCAAGGAACGCCTCGTAATGTAATTTTCAAGGAACGCCTCGTAATGTAATGACACTTAACAGGGCTCACAGGGACGACGTTTAAGGGGGGTCCTTGCAGAGAGATTGCTTCGCTTCGCTCGCAATGACGTTTTTAGCCGCTCCTCGCGATGGCGTTTGAGGGGGGTCCTTGCGATGGGTTTCAAGGAACGCCTCGTAATGTAATTTTCAAGGAACGCCTCGTAATGTAATGACACTTAACAGGGCTCACAGGGACGACGTTTAAGGGGGGTCCTTGCAGAGAGATTGCTTCGCTTCGCTCGCAATGACGTTTTTAGCCGCTCCTCGCGAAGACTTTCACGGAGGCGTGACGAACACATGCGAAGATGTGTTGGCGTCCTCCCGGCCTATTCCTCCCGGCTACGCTTTCCGTTGACAGGCTTTCCGGCTGCCCCGGATCTTGTTTTCGGTGAAGCGGAACCGGTCTTCCCGGAAGCTGTGCGCCCGGGCTTCGCGGTGACAGGCCTTGCTTTCGCGGCGGGCTTCGGTTCCCCATCCGCGGCCACGCTACCTCTGTCCTTTCCGGGTCTGGCCGCCTTGCCGTCAGGGTAAAGGGCGACCTTGAAGACCTCCTCGATGTGCTTCACGGGCACGAACTTCAGGTCCTTGCGTATGAAATCCGGTATCTCCTCGAGGTACTTGCGGTTCTCTTCGGGGATGACGATGGTCTTCACCCCGGAACGGTGTGCGGCGAGCACCTTCTCCTTCAGGCCGCCGATGGGAAGGACCTTTCCCCGCAGGGTTATCTCGCCCGTCATGCCCACGTCCTTGTGGACCTTCCTGCCTGTTATGGAGGAGATGAGCGCCGTGGCCATGGTGACGCCGGCGCTGGGGCCGTCCTTGGGGATGGCTCCCGCCGGCACGTGGATGTGCATGTCGTGCTTCTTGAAGAACTCCGGGTCCACCCCGTAACGCTCCGCCACGCTGCGGCAGTAGGTCAGCGCCGCCTTGGCCGACTCCTGCATGACGTCCCCCAGTTTCCCCGTGAGCACCAGCTCCCCGCTCCCCGGCATCACCTGGCACTCCACGAAGAGGACGTCGCCGCCGGACTCCGTCCACGCCAGACCCGTGGCCACCCCCACCTCGTCCTCCTCCTCCAGGACCTCGAAGCGGAAGCGCACCGGTCCCAACAGCTCGTGCAGGTCCTTCTCCCCCACCTTCTTGCTCTTGCGCTTGCCGGTGGCGATGTCCTTGGCCACCTTGCGGCAGATGGACGCTATCTCCCGTTCCAGGTTGCGCACCCCGGCCTCACGCGTGTATCCCCGGATGACGGCGCGCAGGGCTTCATCGGTTATCTCGAGCTGGCTCTTCTTCAGGCCGTGTTCCTCGAACTGCCTGGGTAAGAGGTGCTCGCGCGCTATGTGCAGCTTCTCCACCTCGGTGTAACCGGGGAGCTCCAGCACCTCCATGCGGTCGAGGAGGGCCGGGGGAATGGGTATCACCGTGTTGGCGGTGGTGATGAACATCACCCTCGAGAGGTCGAAGGGGACGTCCAGGTAATGGTCGGAGAAGGAGAAGTTCTGTTCCGGGTCCAGGACCTCGAGGAGGGCCGCCGCCGGGTCTCCCCGGAAATCCACCCCTATCTTGTCCACCTCGTCCAGCATGAAAACCGGGTTGTTCGATCCCGCCTTTCGTATTCCCTGGATGATCCTTCCAGGAAGGGCGCCGATATAGGTTCGCCGGTGGCCTCGTATCTCCGCCTCGTCGTGCATCCCGCCCAGGGAGATGCGCACGAACTTGCGCCCCAGGGCACGCGCTATGGACTGACCCAGTGAGGTCTTGCCCACCCCCGGGGGGCCCACGAAGCAAAGGATGGGGCCCTTCATGTCCTCCTTAAGCTTGCGCACCGCCAGGTATTCCAGGATGCGGTCCTTCACCTTGTCCAGGTCGTAATGGTCCTCGTCCAGTATCCTGCGCGCCCGCACGATGTCCAGGTTATCCTCGGTGGATTCGTTCCAGGGGAGGCTGGTAAGCCATTCCAGGTAGGTGCGCGCCACCGTGTATTCCGCGGCGGCCACCGGCATCTTCGCCAGCCGGTCCAGCTCTCTCTCAGCCTCCTTGCGGGCTTCCTCCGGCATGCCGCTCTGCTCTATCTTCTCCCGGAACTCGTTGATCTCCATGGTGCGCTCGTCGACCTCGCCGAGCTCCTTCTGGATGGCCTTGAGCTGCTCGCGCAGGAAGTATTCCCTCTGGCTCTTGGACATCTCCGTCTGCACCTGGGACTGTATCCTGGAACCTATTTCCAGGATCTCTATCTCCTTGTTCAGGTACAAGGTAAGTCTTTCCAGCCTCTCCTTGACGTTCAGCGCCTCGAGCAGCTCCTGCTTCTCCTCCAGGGTGATGTTGATGTTGGAGGCGATGAAATCGGCGAGGTTGTTGGGCTCCGATATGTTCATGGCGGCGATGAAGATCTCGTTTGGGAGATAGGGGGCCATGGAGACGATCTTCTTGAACTGCGCGAGTATGTTGCGCGCCAGCCCCTCGACCTCCACCGACTTTTCCACTATTTCCCTGACCTTCTCCACCCTTGCCTTGAGGTAGGGCTCCCTCTGCACGTATTCCAGTATGCGTATCCTCTGCACCCCCTGCACGAAGAGCTGCATGGAACCGTCCGGAAGCTTGAGCATGCGGATGATGGCGGACGCCGTCCCCACGCCGTAGACCTGTTCCGGGCCCGGCAACTCCACGTCCTCACGCGCCGCCACCGCCGCCACCAGCCGGTCGGCGGTCAGGGCGTCGTCTATGAGCTTCACGTACTCCTCCTTGGTGATGAGGAGGGGCATGATGATGTGGGGGTAGATGACCGTGTCCTTCAGGGGCAGCACCGGCAGGATATCGGGGATATAGGGTTCCGCCAGACCCATCGGAAAATCATTGTCCGGCAAGGCTTACCTCCTTCTATCGTCCCGCGGGCGGAAAGGTCACTCGCTGCTGGCATCGAGGCTGCGCGGGCGCTCCTCTTTCCGTTTTGGCAGGGTTATCTCCAGGAATCCCTGGCGGTAAACGGCCTGGGTGGCGTCGGCATCGATATCCGCGGGCAGCTCGAGATTCCTCTCGAACTCGCCGTAGTTCACCTCGAGAAGATAGGTCTTCCTCACGCCCGGTGGCCTGATGGGCTGCCGTCTCCCGCGTATGGTGAGCAGCCTCCCGCGCAGGGTCACCTCCACCTGCTCCTCGTCGACGCCCGCCAGCTCCATCACCACCACGAAACAGTCGGGGCACTCGTAGACGTCGCACAGTGGCTTCCAGGCCTTCTCGAAGACGGCGGAAGGCTTCTTCCAGCGCGGCATGTGGCTGAAGAAGCGCTCCATTTCCCGGCGCATCGCCGTCACTTCGTCGAAATCGTCCCGGTTCCAGAAAGCTTCCGTCACCCTGCAAACCCCTTTCGCTCGTCCGTGGGTTGCCCGCTCGACGCCTTTAATTATACCCCAATCCGCGGGGCGGCCATCGTGAGGCGGCCGTCTTCCGCCCCCGTGAAAGCCGTGGCATCGCACGGAAAAGCGCGGCCGCGACGTCCGGCATCTCCCCCGGGACCGCATCAGGGAGAAAATTCCATTCCCGCGACCCTCTCTTCCTCCCGCTGCAGGGCCTCCTTGAGCTCCCGGCGTACATGGAGATCGTGGCCGCGGAAGGGGGCCAGGCACCATGTGCCCTCGCGTATCCCCCACACAAACTGCCCGGGCACGAGCTTCCCGTCCATGGCCATCTGCACCGCCCTGAAGACGGCGTTGTCGTCTCGCAGGATGAGCGAGGTCAGCACGTGCTCGGGTGAAGACCCGTGGAGATCGGCACCTGCGGGGATGACCAGGATGTTCTTCTCCTCCGCCACCTCTATCACCTCGGACACGAACTCCCCGGGGGCGCAGAAGACGATGTCGGCTCCCTTTTTCGCCGCCTCTTCCGCCAGCGACCTGGCTTTCGACGCTGCAGCGGTGTCTTCCAGCGTGTAGACGAGGACGTTGCCCGCGGGCAGGGCAGCCTTGACCCCCGAGACGAACCCCGCGCGGTACCATTCCGTCATGGCATCGCTTTTCGCTCCCAGGAAAGCGACCACGGGGAGCGCGTTGGTCAGCGGGTGGTCCTTCCCCTCGGTAAGCCGGCCGGCAAGGTACCCGCAGAGGTACGCGCCCTCCTCCACCCGGTAGCGGACGGCGGTCACTCCATCCCCGCCCGAAACACCGGCATCGGGCGGCAGGCCCAGCGCCACCAGCGGCACGTCCGACGCCCCCTGTCGCGAGGCCAGGACGCCTTCCGCTGCACTTTTTCCCAGGGCTATGACGAGCCGGTAGGCACCGTCTTCCGTTCCCCCCGTTCCGCTCCCGAGCGCGTTTCCGCCCGGGTCCATCATTTCCGCCTCCGCCCCCAATTCCGCTTCCACCTTATCGCAGGCGTAAGAGAGCATCTCGCTGCGTTCGTGGCCCGGTTCCCCTTCGGCAAAGCCGTATATGGCCACGCGGAAGGGAGGCTCCGGCCGGGAACAGGAGACGGGCGCTAGGAACATGACGGCCGACGCGAGAGACAGTGTGGCAACGGTCGCGATGCGACTGCGCAAGGCCATTTTTTCCCGCTTCACCTGAGGCTCTTTCTTCCCTTTGCTGCCGTACTGCCGCAAGACATTATAGCATCCCCGCCATGCATCTTAACGATGTCACGGCTCGAGCGGTGCCCCGAACGAGGGCGAGGCCGTGAAGCCGCTTCCTTGCCCCCATCTTCACGTGCCGTCAAGCGTCCCGAGCCGCGCCACCGCCACCGGCTTCCAGGCCGGCCTTCATGGCACGCCACGGCGCCCGCCGCCGATGCCGCCTTCCCTCCGCGGCAGGGTCACGAGCAGGACGCCCGCCGCCACCATGGCGGTCGCGAACAACAGGGCATACGTGACGGGCTCTCCCAGGGCATAGTGGGCGAGAAGCACGGCGACAACCGGCTTCAGGTAGAAGAGGCCCGCCCCCCGTGAGGCGGGCACCCGCCTCATCCCCTCGAAATAGAGGAGGTACCCGAGTCCCACGGTCACCACCCCCAGGTAGAGAAGCCAGCCCCAGGTCCCCGCATCGTAGGAGGCCAACTCCCCCCAGCCGCCGCTCACGACCAGGAGGAGTGCAAACATGGCGGATCCCGCGACAATGCTCAGGAAAGACACGGTGAGCCCGCCGTAGACCTGCGCGTACCTTTTCCCGTAGACGGTATAAGCGGACCAGGTGAGCGCCGCGCATAACACCAGGGCGCCGCCGAAGAAGTCGCCGCGGGAAAGCAGCCCCGAGAAACGGAAACCGGTCACCGCCGCCAGGGCCCCCAGGAACCCCAGGGCGATGCCGAGCCAGCCCGTCATGCCCGGACGTTCCTCGAGGAGCGGCACGGCGAGAAAGGAGGTGAAGACGGGGTTTGCGGAGAAGACCACCGCTGCCGTTGATGCGCTGGCCCTCTCCACGCCCTGGTGAAAGAGGAAGAAGGTCAGGAAGACCCCTACCACGCCCAGCAGCGTGAGCGGGAGGGGCTCCTCGCGCATGGCCTTCGCGGCAAGGCGGCCCCTCCTGCCTGCGACGGCGAAAGGGAGGAGCGCCAGACCTCCGAGGATAAAACGCAAGGCCGCGACCTGGTTCGCACCGGGAGGGTCGCCCGTCCCCAACCCGCCCTGCAGGTACCTGGAAACCACCTCGATGGTACTGAAAAGGACTACGGCGCCCGCGACGTAAAGGAATCCCCTTCTTTCCATGGTCATAGTGTAGCCCTGTCCGCACAATCAATACAGTGGAAGCGGCTGGTTGGTTCGGCGGCGGGCAGCGGGTGGTGTGGCGCAGGACGGTTGGCCGCGCCGGTGGGCGGCGGTTCAGTTCTTCACGTAGTCCTTGCCGATGACCAGGATGACATCGGCGTCGTAGGTTATGGCCACGCTCTCGTCTTCGAGCACCTTGTACGAGGCGCTCCTGTTTAAATCGCCGGCCACCATGCGCGCCTCATCACCGTGCCCCGGCGCATAGTAAACGGTCGTCCGTTCGTACGCGTTCACGGTGTTCCCTATCTTCACGTTCCGGTAGCCCTTGTCCTTCATGACCTCGGCGACCTTGGCGGCCATCCCCTCCCAGCGCACCCCGTTGAGCACCGCCAGGTTGACCGCCGCCCGGTTCCCCTGCGCCTCTCCCTCGTAGCGGAGCTTTTCCTGCTCCATGAGCTCCGCCCGCATCTCCTCCGGCGACTTCGTGCTGCAGTACTTCTCTATGTTCTCAAAAAGGCGCGCCGTGGCCTGGGCATCGTGAACGTAGTACCACGGCTGGCCAGGGGCGGGCTCCGGGCTGTCTCCCGGAAGCGTCGCGAACTCCACGTCCTTGACCTCCATGCCCTGCAGGGCTTCAGCAAGGGTGAAGATCATGTCCGGGTCGAGGGTGGTTTCGAGGTACTTGACCGCGGTATCGAGGATCTTCAAAAGGGACTGGATGTCGCGGATGGAAACCGCCTTTTCCATGGTCGCCTTCAGGAAGGCCTTCTGGTTCTCGATACGGTCCAGGTCGCCGCGGGGGAGCTTGCGGCTCCTGACCACGATCAGGGCCTGGTCCCCGTTCAGGTTGTAATCGCCCTTGGGCAGGTACCCCGTGAGGGGATCGTTGATGGTGTGTTCGAGGTGGAAGGGCACGCCGCCTATCGCGTTCACTATGTTCTTGAAGGCCTCGAAGTCCACCTCGGCGTAGTCGTTGATATCCATGCCGGAGAGCTTCTCCACCACCTCCACGGCCCCCGCGGGCCCCCTGAAGGCATGTGCGGCGTTTATCTTCTGCGTGCCGTACCCGGGGATGGTGACCTTGGTATCGCGGGGTATGGAAACCACCACCGCCTTCTTTTTCTTCACGTTGACGGAGACCAGGATCATCACGTCGGAGCGGGTGTTGCCCTCTTCCCCGGGAATGCTGCCCCTGTCTATGCCGATGAAAAGCACGTTGAGGTTCTTATCGGGGTCGTGCCACTTGCTGAGCTCGGCGTAGAGGTCGGGATCGTCCTCGCGGGATATCACCGCCGGCTCGAAGCGGAGTCGCACGTAGTGCTTGGAGGCCCATATCTTCACCATGTCGAGATTAAGCAGGCCCGTAACCAGGCCGCCCAGGAGCACCAGGACGGCCGCCACCTTGAGGATAAGCCTTCTTCTCCTCCGCTTTTGCAGCCTCAGCCTTTCCTGCCTTTTCATGTCACCTTCTGACGTCCGCTCCCGACGGGCGGTTCCTGCGGCAAGCGCCTCAACCCCGCCGGCAGCGCAGAACGACGAAGCGGCAAACGGTTAGAACGGAACCATCATATGGATTATATGTCGCCTTCCCCGACCGTGCCACCGCCCCTGCCGCCGCTCCCGCGATGATCGCCCGCCGCGCCATCCGGGGGTGGCGCATTGGCCCATGCCGCCGCCCGGGACGCCGCAACGTACCGGCACACCGCCACGTACCGATCTACCGCCACGTCCCAGGCACGCCGGACGGCGAACGCGCGCCCCGTTCCCGCTTTCCCGCGCCGGGTCCACCGACACCGCGCCTCAGCCGCCCTCTCCTTCTTCGCCGCCCACCTCCTCCAGCAACAACTCCTCGCCGGAAAGGCCCTCCTCCATGCTGCCGATGAGCTTCTCCACCTTAGCGCTGGTCTCCGCCAGGCGGCGGCGCGCCTCGCGGATAAGGCCCACCCCCTCCTCGAAGAGGCGCAGTCCCTCTTCCAACTCCAGGTCCTGCCTTTCCAGGGCGGCGGTTATCTCCTCGAGCCTCTCCATCATCCGCCGAAAAGTCATCTCGCTCAATGTCTTCCCCCCTTGTCTTCTCCCCTGTTCCGGAGACCGTTTCATTGTACCTTCCTCGCAAGGCGTCCTCGTCCTTTCAAGCTTTCGCGTGTAGGCGCGCCATCGCTCCCTCCAAGCATCCGTCTTCACGGCAAGCGCGTTCGTCAGCCGCGCCTCCGCGAGCTTGACCGCGTATACAGACGAACGCGCAACTCGTGAGACCGGGTTGCCGTCGGCATCATCGCTCTCAATGCGCCGCCTACGCTCATTCCCACGCACGCGCAACCCCTGCCGGGGCGGACGTTGCGAGGCGGCATGGGCGGCCGCCCCGCAAGTCGGCTTCCCGTCATTCTCGAGTTCACCCCGCTTCCGGGGGAGAGCCCTCACGCCATGATCAAGCCGACTGCCCTGCGCGGCCGGCGTACGCGGCTCGAGTTCACTCCGCCTCCGGGGAAAGGTTTTCGCGCGCCGGCTCTTCCCGCTCCCTGACCTCGCACCGCAGCCCGCCTCGGTGCAGGCGCACGTGCAACAACTGCCCGATCTCCGCCTCCGCGCTGCTGAGGAGCGGCTTTCTCTCACCGGCACGGGTGACGATGGCGTATCCCCTCGAGAGCACGGCGAGCGGGCTCAGGGCATGCAGCCGTGAGGAGAGCAGCCGCGTCCTCGTTTCCTCTGTGGCAAGAAGGGCTTCCATGCGGGACCTCAACTCCCCGCCGCGCAGGGTGGCCTCTCTTTCCTTCCATCTGTACCAGGAGCGGAAGGCGGAAACGAGCTGCGACTTCCCGCCCGCGATCCTGCGCGGCAGGTCCCGGTACTCGCGCGGAAAGAGCGCGAGCGCCCGCGCGTGACTGTCAAGGAGGCCTGAACCCCGGCGCAGGAAAGCGCGCACCTGGTTGACCAGTGCGACCTCCGCTTCCGCCAGTCGCTGGTACGCCTGACCCAGCAATACCTCCCGGTCGAGGTAGGGCCTGCGTCCTTCCAGGGAGAGCAGCCTCTTCTCCATCTCGTGCAGCGTGCGGCTCATCCCTTCCCGCAGGGCGAGTTCCCTGCCTCGCAGCAGGGAAAGGACCTCGGCGGACGACGGGACGGCGGCCTCCGCGGCCCCCGTGGGGGTGCTGGCGCGGAAGTCGGCGGCCAGGTCGGCAAGGGTGAGGTCCGGCTCGTGGCCCACGCCTGTGATCACAGGGATGGAGGAGGCCCTGATGGCCCTTACAACCTCCTCGCTGTTGAAGGGATGGAGGTCTTCCAGGGAACCCCCGCCTCGCGCCAGGATGATGACGTCCACGGGGCAGGCGTGGTTGAACAACGCAAGGGCCGCGACGATATCCCCCACCGCCTCGTCGCCCTGCACGCGCACGCCCCTTACCACCAGGCGACAGCAGGGATAGCGGCGGGTCAGGTTATGGACCACGTCCCTCACCGCCGCTCCCTCCAGGGAGGTGATGAGGCCCACGCGATCCGGATAAGCGGGAAGGGGCCTCTTCAATGCCTCGTCGAAGAGGCCTTCCCGGGCAAGACGGCGCAGGAGCCTGAAGAACTCGCGCCGCAATCTCCCTTCCCCGGCTTCCTGCAACCGGTAAACGTTCATGCGGTACTGGCCGCGTCGAACGTATATGCCCAGGCGTCCCTGCGCGAGCACCATGGTCCCCTCCCGCCCTTCCCAATCGGCGTCCCGCAAAGCCTCGCCGAAGATGACGCAGGGCAGGACGGCTTCCTCCTCGCGCAGGCTGAAGAAGGCGTAATTGGGGTAGGCGCGGTAATCGGAAACCTCTCCCTCCACCCACAGCACCAGGTCCTGCAGGAGAGCGTCCGCCATGCGGTTGACCTCGCCCACGCCGTAAACACGTTCCCCTTCCGGACCGGCCATGCGCGTATCCACCTTATCTTCCCCCGCTTTCTCCCGCGGCACTTTCTCGCGGTCGCCTCCGCCTCTCCTCACCCGGCTCGCGGAACGTGAAGATCCGTAGTCACGGAAATCTCGCGTCCCGCGGACTCCGTACCCGCGTGCGGCTTCGACCCCCCTGTTTCCCTCTATTTTAACCGTATTCAGTGCCATGGGCTGGTAGCTCGAGGGGATTGCTTCCGCAAATCCGCAGGCCGTCGCGGAACCCGGCGGGGCCACTCCCATGGAAGCCGTCCGCACGCGAAGGTTACGTCATGCGACTGCATGTTCCCGCCACCTCTTCCCGTGACAGCCCCGAGCTACAGCCGGGCGCACGCATTATACGCCCCTCACGGAATGACCCTTCGCCCATCGCCCGCGATCACGGGGAACTCCGGGGAGCGGGCAGGAAAAACGACGGCCGTGGTTGAAATACATTATGTAGTCGTTGGAAGGTCGTGGAAACCCTATATATTGTACACGCTGCCCGAAAGACCGAGGACGAGGTGACAGGGGGGCTGCGTTGGAGATACTGGCCCTGCTCCTTCTGGGTTTGATAGCCATGCTTGCCATCGTCCCTCCCATCATCCGCAACAAGCTGGAGGAATCGCCCCTCACCACCACCGAGAGCTTCCAGCGCAGCATGCAGGAGATCGCCCACTCAATCGAGGTCCGCGAAAACGCCCAGGAAGTGCGCGTTTCCCGTTCTCCCGCAGGAATGTACGCCCGCGAAGAACGGGCCAGGGGAAGGGCCGTTTCCGCGGCGGCACATGGAAGGGCGCGCGGACACAGGCGGGCCGCGGCGAGGCGCGCGCGCATAATCACCGCCCTCACCTTTTTCTCTTTCTGCTGGGGCGCAGCCACGCTGTTCAGCGGTAGGACATGGTGCCTCGCGGTCTTCGCCGCCTCCGTCTCCATGCTCGTCCTATACTGGGGGCTCGTCATGCTCGTGCCTTACCTGAGCGTGATGCCGTCGCTCGAAAAGGAAGGCCGCGAGCTGCAGGTGCCGCGCAGGAAGCAGGCGGTGTAACCCCACGCGAACAGGCCTCGATAGAACCTCCTTCCACGAGGCGCATCCGCTGCGCTGGGCCCAGGCATCATGATCCGCTGCGGTGATACGCGCGCTCAGCCCAGGGCCCCCAGCCTCCACAACACCAGCGCCGTGACCACGTGCATGGCCACGAAAAGGACCAGGAAGAGCAGGGAACGCCTCCCGTACTGGGGGCGGATATAGCAGAAGAATATCGCGATGAGGAAACCAACCACCGACACGCACAGGAGCGCGACGATAAAAGGCACCGCCCCACCCAGCCTTTCACGCTGGTTGGCCAGCAGGTAGCAGAAGAAGATGACGGCCAGTCCCGAGAGCACCACCAATAGCACCTGCGTCCAGGTCGGCTGTCTTTCCTCCATCACGCACCCGCCTTTCGCCGGGAACGTTTGTTCCGTCCACGCCAGACAATGCAATCCATAACGTCATTCACCTCCCGCGTACAACCAGCGCAGGCTCTCCCGCGACCGTCGCCTCGCCTCCCCGGCGCGGCGCAGCAGGATCCCTGCACCTTCCTTTGCGCCCGTCGTGAAGAACTTGCTCACCAGGGCCTTTCCAAGCTCACTCGACACCTTCCAGCGTCCCCCGCTCATGTGGGAGAGCACGCCCGCGACACCCTCTCCCCTCGCAAGAAGGCCCATGCCCCCAGCCAGAAAACCACCCACGAAGCTCAAGCAGGATTCCAACACGGAGGGCCTTCCCCCCGCCAGCCCCCGCACCACCACGTCCCCCAGGAACCCGATGCACCCGCAAAGAAACATGGAGGATAACTTCTGCGAAAGATTGGACAGAAGGGAGCCGGCGTAGAGGCCCGCCTGCGCCAATCCCTCGCCGCCGAGGAGGGACCCACCCGAGGTGAGAAAACCCGCGGCCAGGCCCTGTGCCGTTGCCTGTGAAAACAGGCCGCTGACCACCAGCTTGCCCAGGCTGCCGCTCAAACCTCCGATGACGAAAGAGGCCAGGACGGCCCACGGGCTCAACTTCCTCCCGCCGGCAACGCAAAACAGGGTATAAACTGCGGCGTTGGCCGCGCCATGCGCGAAAAAGGCCTTGCAGAAACCCAGCATCCCCAGCTTGGCGAAACCGCTGCCCATAATTGGTGCCAGATACTGGAAAAGCATGCATGCTCCCGCAGCCGCGCCGCCCACCGCGAGGGCGTTGAGAAAACAACCGCCGAACGTGAAGGAGTCCCCCGCCGCGAACGCGTAATAAACGCTGTAGCCCAGGGCGGCGGCGCTTCCCGCCACCGCGGCCACCACGATGGTGGCGAGGGAAAGCCCGAGGGCGAAACCGATGCCCACGACCGCCGCGCAGATGAGCAGGGCCGCGGCCAGCCCGGCCAGCACGGCCTGCACGAAACGGTTGGAGAGCACCGCTTTCGCCGCCCTTGCCAGGCCGCGATAAAGGGGATAAGCCCACGGCCTGATGCACGTCCTGTAGAAGTACGAAAGGCCCCTCCATAACGCCCTTGCCGCGCCGCAAGCGACGCGCCACGCGGCCGCTCCGACCACCCTCGCCGCCCTCGCAACGTAGTGCAAGCCGTCTTTCGCCGCCCTTGCAAGGTAGTCCACGCCGTCCTTTAACCATTCGCCGACCCCTCCGCCCCCGTGGCGTTGGAAATAGGCGTCGATGGCCTTCCGGTCCTCCCAGGGACCGAGGAAAAGGGACCTCGAGGGATGCAACCACTTCCCCAGCAGGTAGGGCAGCGGGTCCACCGCCACCCCCTTAAGGAAGAGGCCGAAGTGCAGGTGAGGCAAAGGAGTGGAGCGGTCCATCGCCCCGTCGCTCTCGCCCAGCAACTGGCCGGCCTCCACGTGTTGCCCCTTCCTCACGACGACCCGGCGAAGGGCCACGTAGGTGGTCTTGAAGTCGCCCGCGTGCAGCAGGCTCACGCAAATCCCCACCGGCGTTCCCCCCGCGAAGGAGACCGTCCCGGGGGCCGAGGCCCGGACCGCGCTTCCCACGGGGAGGAATATGTCTATGCCAGCGTGTCCTCCCGCCCCGTAGGAACCCCGCGCGGCACGGAAAGGCTGCACCACTTCGCCCCGCGCGGGCCACTTGAAGGAGGGTGCCTCCTCCCCGGCCGCAACGGCCGGGGAGGAAAGCGTTTGGAAGGAGAATAAGAAGAGGGTGTAGAGGAGGGGTATGAAGAGGGGTAGGGCAAGTGCCCGGCTCATGAAGGGTGCCTTTCCGCCCCGGCGACGGCCGTCACGCCCATCCGCTTCGCAGCCGGCCGGACGAGCCCGCCCGCCCCGCGTGCGGAACGCGATACGGCGGGGCGCGGTCGGGCTCATCGCTTGCGCCGGCTTCTCGGGGCGGTTCTCCTTCCGGGTGAAAAACAATTCAATATACCTCCACCGTGACCGCTGACGTGTCCGCGGCGCCATCGCAGTCCACCACCTCGAGGATCACCTGGAAGCGGGCGGGGACCACCGAAGAATCGAATACGTGCTGCGCGCTCATCCCCTCGAGGACGGTACCGTCACCGCAGCGCCACAGGTAACGGACGATCTTCCCGTCGGGGTCATAAGACCCACTACCATCCATGCGCACATAAAGGGGTGCCGGACCGCTGCGGCAAGAAAGGCGCGCGACGGCGCGGGGCGCGCGGTTCGCGGTGACAGCCTGTCCCTCAAGGGACCCTCTTACCGCGGCCGCGGACGCGGGGACATCCGGGGCAGAGGCGACAGGAGCGGTTTCCGCCGGGCCGCTCTCCCCCCGCGACAACGTCGGTGCTACCTCCCCTGAAGCAACGCCCTCCTCCGAGGCTCCACCCGTATCACCGGGGCCCGAGCTCACGACCAGGTTGATGACCTCCCCCGGCGGGAGCGCCGCTCCGCGAGCCGGCTCCTGCGCGATGACCCTTCCCGCGGACCAGAGGCGGGAAGGAGCCTCCCGCACCTGGTAGGACAGGCCCAGCTCCTCGAGCGCCTGTATCGCCTCCTCCTCGCTCATCCCCTCGAGGTCGGGCAGGATTATGGTCATCGTTTCCCCCGCCGTCTCCCCTTCGCCCCCGCCGCCGTCCCCGCGGAAGACCGCCGAGAAGGCGGTGAAGGCCATCCATGCCGCAAGTCCCCCCGCGAGCATGAGTGCCAGCAAGCGCAGAAGCCCCGGGCGACGTGAGCGAGCGTGCCTTTCCGATGCGGAAAACCCTTTCCGGTCAAGGCGCATCGCACCATAACGTCCCCGCGAGAGTCCCGCATCCCCACTGTCAACCGCGTGGCCTGTCCCACGGCCCGCCCTTCGGCCTTCCCCTTGACTCACACCGTGGCCCGCCCCATGGCTTTCCCCGCTGCCCATCGCGTGGCCCACTTCGCGGCTCGCGCCGCGGCGCCCGCCGCGTCTCGCTCCCGGATCTGTGTAACCCTCCCGGCGGGTTTCCCAGCCGGGGAAAGCCTCCCCGTCCCGAAAAACACCGCTTCCCCGCGCGTCGGTCTTACCTTGAAGAGCCCGCCCTCCCGGAGGGAAACCCTCGTACAGGGGGTACTCCCATCTTGAAGCGGCTTCGCCGACACGGTATCCCCCTTCTTCGTGGGGGGCATCGACGTTACGGCCTGACCCCCACTCCGTAGGGACATCCTTTTCTTTGCGGGCGTCCTCGTCGTGCAACATGTTCCTCTCGGGACCTTCAGGACCACGCTGCCGGCGCGAAAATCCTCCTTCCTCCCACGCTGCGCCTCCCGCATGCCAGCAACCCAACGCCTCCTGCAGCTCCTCCAGGATCAACCTGGGGGACGAAGGGCGCCTCTGGGGAAGCGGCTCGCTGGCCCTCCGCAGGAGTGCGCGGAGGCGGTCCGTCAACGCCTGCTCCGGCAACATCTCGACGAGCATCACCGCCAGCGCGAACACGTCAGATGCCCGGGTCCCTTCGCGCCCTCCATCGCTTTCCGGCGCGCGGTAGGGCGAGACGCGCGCGAGCAGAGACGGCTCCGCCTCCTCGAGCATCCAGCCGTATCCGGCCCTGGCGATCGCCACCCTGCCTCTCGCCCCTATGAAGACCTGGTGCGGGTTCAGGCCCAGGTAATAGAGGCCGAGGCCGTATGCTTCGCAGAGGACTTGCACGGCTGCCGCCGCGATCTCCTCCACCTGGGCGGGGGGAAGGCTTCCCGTCTGCCGTAACAGTCCCGCAAGGGTGGTGCCCTGCGACGCCGCCCTCACCGCGTACAGGCATCCCTCATCCTCCCACCAGGCGAAGAGGGGATAGACGTGCGGTCCCCGCATGCGCAGGGAGGCTTCCAGCAACTCCCCGAGGCGGGCGGGAGGGAAGGGGAAGCCGTCGCGATGGCTAGACACCGCGTCTATCTCGACCCTCGTGCCCAGGGAGACATCCTCTGCCTCGTAGGTGGCGAGAAAGCGCCCGGAAAACGTCTCCCCCAGCAAGCGATACCTGTCCGCGAGCATTTCCCCCGTCATCTTCATCACCTTGTACATTTAATCATGTTGTATAACATAATATAATTTATAATGTTAGTCAAGAGGGTGAAAGCCGGGAGGGCGGGGTTTTTATGCTTAAATCCCGGAAAAGGCGATGACCCGGCGCAAAGGGAACGCGCGGCCGGGATCCTGCGTGCATCTGACCCTTGCGGGCCCCCGGCGGCGGTGCCATCCTTGACGCATGAAGGTGGAGGAGCTGCTCTTCGGCATACTGTCCCTCGCCTGGGGCGTGATCCTTCTCGCCATGCGCGCGGAACTGCTGGGGTTCGCGCGGGAAGGGGGAAGGGGCCTGCGCGACCGGCGTGTCCTGAATGTCCTCGTAGTCTCCGCCGCGTGCCTTCTCTTTGTTGGAGGGACATACCTCCTTGTCGCTAGGGCCTTATGAACCGTGGCGCTGCATTCTCACGCGCATATCAGGCTGCGGGCGCACGTCGCGCGGCGCATGCCAGGCGGTTCGGCCCTTCGTCGCCTGGAAGAGGAGCGCGCGTACGAGGGAGACGCTGTCCGGCGCCTCCGCCGCCGTATAGAGGAGAGAAAAGAAACGGGGGCCGGCCGCCGCGCCCGCAAGCAGGTGCGGCCGTCACATGAGGGCGCGAGCCGGTGGCCGTTCCCCGCGATGTCCAGCAAGTTCAGTATGAATCCGGTACCACCGGCAGCATTATCCTCGAGGGATAACGCGCGGTGCGCAGCAGGTGGATGATGTTCAGGCCCCAGTAAGGCCAGCCGGTGAGGAGGTCGGCGGTGGAGATCTCCAGCCTGATGCGGCTGCCGGCGCGGAAGCGGTGGTAGCACGCCTGCATCTCCAGGGGGCCTCCCGAGCTCCCATTCTGCCACGCGGATTCCGTGTATCCCTCGAAGAACCCCCTGCTGACCAGGATCTCCCGCCCCTCGGCCGTCACTTCGTAGACCCAGGGGATGAGCTGGGTGAACTTGGCGGAGGAGCGGTAGAAGAACTCGAAGCGGGGCGGGCCCATGATGGTGATATCCTCTTTCAGGGGCTCGCTGAAGTATATGGCCTCCGTGAAGGGTATCCTCATGATCCTCATCCTGGTAGGATATTCCATGACGTCACCGCCCATTATCTGGGGGGCGTCCTGGATATAAGGCAAAGATATCCAGCCCGTGACCCCTGTGTTTATCAACAGGTCATAGGCGCCGGTGTTTCCGGGCTTTTTCTCGACGAGTGTCCCGTAGCCCTCCTTCCCCCTGCCTCCCAGGTACAAGGACAGTTGCTCCGTGCCGGGGAGGGGATAGTCGTCCGCCTGACCGTAATCCTCCGGGTCGGTGTGGCGATAGAAGGCCAGCGGGGGCTCCAGGTCCACCCCGTTGTTCACCCCCTTCAGGAAGCGGTCGAACCACCTGTCCACCTGCTCCCTCACCCAGGCGCTCTCCGGACTGCCCGTCATGAAATCCAGGGGAAAGGGGCCCGGGTAGCAACCGAGGTGCCCGTGGTTGGTGATGATGATGCGCTTCGGGGCAGCGACATGCTCGTACGCCATGAGCCCTTCGTTGGCGAAGAAGAGGTCGTCGTTCCATCCGGCGAGTATGAGGGTGGGGGTCACGATGGGGTGTTCCACCACGCCGTCGTATTCCTCGTCGCACCAGTAACGTGCGGAGCGCACCTTGAAGAAATGCCGGGCGTACTCCTCCTCCGCCTTGCGGCGCTGGGTGACCACCCCGTAGATGTAAGGGAGCTCCGAATCGACGTTGCTTATCGGCGGGATCAGCTTCAGCAAGCGGTCCAGCAAAACACCCAGCTTCTGCTGGTTGTCAAGCCTCTTGTCCAGCGCAAGTCCGACCAGGCTGACCAGGAAACCGGAGAGCCTCCCCGTGTAGGCACCGAAAAGCAGGAAGGTGGTCCATAGGAACTTCATGACGTTGTTGGGGTAGAGGGAGAAGATGAGGTCGAAGGAGCCGTGCATGGGCACTGCGGCCCGTATGCGCGGATCTCCCGGGTCGCCGGGACGCGGGTCCCTGCGCTCGGACATGAGGTAGGAGAAGCATCCCCCCATGGAAGCGCCGGTTATGCCCACCACCGGGCCTTTCTCGTCCTCGCGCAGCGGGAGGCGGTCATCCCGCGCAAGCAGGTCGATGATGCAGCTCACGTCCCTCATCTCCCGTTCGGGATCCATGCAACCCACCTCGCCCCCGGCCCCGAACCAGCCACGCACGGTGAAAGCCAGGGTCACGTAACCTCGCGAGGCGTAATATTCCGCGGCCCACTCCCCCATGGTCTTATCCAGCGACCAGCCGTGCACCACGAGGATTGCGGGGAAGGTTTCCCCGGGGGCCGCGTCTGCGGGATAGAAGACCGATACGGGAAGGCGAGCGCCGTCCCACATGGTCCATTCCTCGCAGATCCTTTCCACCTCGTAGGTCCGCTGCGTCTCCCGCTGCACCTCTGCCGCGCCTGCGGCCTGCAGGGACGGCGGCGCTCCGACCGGCAAGGCCCCGGTGGCGCAGAGGATGGCGCAGAGCAAGATGCTGAGAAGAAGCGCGGAAACGTGGTGGCGCTTGTTACCGGACATGTTGCTCCCCCCTTTTTTTGTCAAGCGATCAGGAAGGTTGTTCCCCCAGCTATCGTCCCTTCCACCGGCGTTTCCCTTCTCGCCCGGGAGCGGGGGCCACGGGCCGAAGGGTGCAAGCTCCTCTTATCTCGTATATACCTCTTGTATATATAATAACATCTTTTGTACGTTTGCAAACATCATTATTACAAAAATGAAAATATTTGGACGAGCAAATAACGGCACCGGCAGGAACCGGCCCGTTCCCGAACAATGGCATGCCTGACGAGAGAGGGCTGAAGCTCTTGCCGCTCTTTTTTTCTTGCTTTTTTCTTCCCTTCATTTCTTCCCTTCGCTTCTTCCTTTCGTTCTGTTCTTTCGTTTCCCCCGGTAAACCAGATCGATTTCTTGCCTTTCGCTTTCTTTCCCCTGCTTTCCCTTTCGCCTTTCGCTCCTCTCTTCGCCTTCTCTCATCCCATGCCTGCACCCTCTTCTTTCTCGCGCACCTTACCTTGCCCGAGGCGGCACCCCCCGGCCTGACCGCCTTGACCGGGTGCGAGGGAGCGGGAGGAGGCCGCCTTTATGCGAGCCGGCGATATGCGAGCCGGCCTCCCGTCCGCCCGCTTGCCAGGGCAAGACGGTTTGGAAGAAAATACGCCTATGGCGTGGCGCGAGAACAACGGGAAGGGCTCAAGGAAAAGGAAGCAAAGGCCCCCGATCCCCCCGGGGGTCATATCGCGACGGCGGAAAGCGGAGGGGTGAGGTGAAGATCTACCTGAACGGCGCAATCGTCGGGGAAGAGGGGGCGCTTCTCCCCGTGCAGGACCGCGGAGTGCTCTTCGGCGACGGGGTCTTCGAGACCATACGCGCTTACGAGGGGCGGCCCTTCCGCCTGGACCGCCACCTGGCGCGCCTGCGGGAAGGATGCCAGGTGCTGCGCCTCACCGGTATCCCGGGGGACGCGGAGCTGGAAGAGGCCATCGCCTCCCTTTACCGTGAGAACGTGGGGAGCGGTGATGCCTACGTGCGCATCACCGTCACCGGCGGATCTTTCGACGGGACCAGGACACTGTCCAGGTCCTTCCCCCCCAATGTCTTCGTGGTGGTCACGCCCTTCGAGGGATACCCGCCGGAGCTATACCGGCGCGGCCTGCGCGTCATGATATCCGCAACGCGGAGGAACGAGAGCTCGCCTCTCTCGCGCATCAAGACCACGAATTACCTTGATTCGCTCTATGCAAGGCAAGAAGCAAAAGAGCGGGGATACGACGACGCCCTCTTCCTCAACACCGCCGGTTACCTGGCGGAGGGTTCCACCTCCAACCTCTTTTTCGCTCGCGGGGAGCGCCTGTGCACGCCCCGCGTGGATTGCGGTATCCTTCCAGGTATTACCAGGGAAGCGGTGCTGGAGCTCTGCGTGAAGCTGGGCATTGCCACGGAAGAGGGCTTCTACTCTCCCGATGAACTGCTCTCCGCCTCCGAGGCTTTCCTCACCATGAGTACGGGAGAGCTTGTGCCCGTCGCCGAGGTCGATGACTCCCCGCTGGGTTCCGACTGTCCGGGTCCCCTAACCTCGCGCCTCGCGCAGGCGTACCGCAAGCTGGTGCGGGACGAGCTCCTCATCTAAGTGATGCGTAGGGGCCGGGTACGGGGGTCATTCTCCGCCCTTTCGGTTGCCGTCATGGGGAGGAGAGGCGCGTGAGCGGTCGTTCTCCTGTCATTGCGAGGAGGCGCGCCAGCGCCGACGAAGCAATCTCGCCGGGAGGGGGGAAGGAGCACGGGTACCGGGAGGGGGGCAAGGTCCGGAGGAGATCGCTTCGTCGCTCCGCTCCTCGCGATGACGTTTCAGGGGGGGTTCCTCGCGATGACGTTTAAGGGGTGCTCCTCGTGTGAGAATGCTTTTCTTCCCTCGCGATGACGTTTAAGGGGGGTCCTCGCGGTGACGTTCCGGTACCTGTCATTGCGAGGAGGCGCGCCAGCGCCGACGAAGCAATCTCGCCGGGAAGGGGGAAGGAGCACGGGTACCGGGAGGGGGGCAAGGTCCGGAGGAGATCGCTTCGTCGCTCCGCTCCTCGCGATGACGTTCCGGTACCTGTCATTGCGAGGAGGCGCGCCAGCGCCGACGAAGCAATCTCGCCGGGAGGAGGGAAGGAGCACGGGTACCGGGAGGGGGGCAAGGTCCGGAGGAGATCGCTTCGTCGCTCCGCTCCTCGCGATGACGTTTCAGGGGGGTTCCTCGCGGTGACGTTTCAGGGGGATTACTCGTGTGAGAGTGCTTCCCTTCCCTCGCGGTGACGTTTCAGGGGGGGTTCCTCGTGTGAGAATGCTTCCCTTCCCTCGCGATGACGTCTTCCAGCCTCAACAAGCGGGGTCAACAAGCGGGGTCACGCGCCGAGGTGTCGCTTAAGACAGCAGATGAGGCACGACCGCGAGGTGTCGCCAAAGGCAACATCCGGAACCCGGTTTTGGGGCGTTGCTACTGGAGGGAAGCGAAGATGGCCTTGCCCTTGTCCAGGGTCTCCTGGTACTCGTCCTCGGGGACGGAATCGGCCACGATCCCCCCACCCACCTGGAAATAGGCCACGCCGTTCCGGACGATCACGGTTCGGATGGCGATGTTGAGGTCGTAGTTACCATTAAATCCCAGGTAGCCGATACTTCCCGTGTACACGCTGCGCGCGGTCGGCTCCAGTTCGTCGATGATCTCCATGGAGCGTATCTTGGGGGCGCCGGTTATGGAGCCGCCGGGGAAGGTGGCCTTGAGCAGGTCCACCACGTCCCGGTCCGGGTGCAGCTCCCCCGCTACCGTGGAGACGAGGTGGTGCACGGTGGCGTAGTGCTCAATGACCGCGTGCTCCTCCACCCGCACGCTCCCGTAGGAACAGACCCTCCCCAGGTCGTTGCGCTCGAGGTCCACGATCATGGAGAGCTCGGCGCGGTCCTTGGGGCTGTTCATAAGCTCCTCCGCCAGGCGACGGTCCTCGTCGGGATCGGCCGCACGCCTGCGCGTGCCCTTGATGGGGCGCGTCTCCACCCTTCTTCCTTCTCCCCTCAGGAAAAGCTCCGGCGAGGAGGAACATACCTGCCCTTCCACGGCATTGAAATAGGCGGCGAAAGGGGCGGCGTTCAGCCGGCGCAGCCGGCGGTACATGGTCCAGGGGTGTTCGCGCAGGGACGCGTGGAAGCGCTGCGAAAGGTTGGCCTGGTAGATGTCGCCGGCGTAGATGTACTCCTTTACCCTCCGCACCGCGGCGATATATTCCTCTCGCGTGAAGTTGGAGGCGAAGCGGACCTCGCCGGGATCGTTTTTCCGCCCGTAATCGGGGGGTTCTGCCTGCATGGTACGCAGCGCCTCCTCCAGCACGGTCCCGGGGTTATCGGGGTGCAGGGCGACGAGCCAGGTATCGCCCGCCGCGTGGTCATGCGCGATGACGCGGTCGTAGAAGGCGAAGCACAGCTCGGGCAGGCCGAGGTCGTCCACCGCCTTGCCCGGCAATCTCTCTATGTGCCGCCCCAGCTCGTAGGCAAGGTAGCCCATCCCGCCGCCCGTGAAGGGAGGGAGCCCCTTTGCTTGCGATCCCCGCGCATCCTTTTCCATGCGAAACGCGGAAAGGGCGGAGCGCAGCGCGGCGAAGGGGTTACCCTCCGTAATCCACCCCACCCCGTTCCCGCACTGCCACGTGCAACGGTTTCCCCGCGTGGAGAGCACCAGGAAAGGCTGGAAGCCGATGAAGGAATAGCGTCCCAGGCGCTCCATCGTCAGGCTGGAATCGAGAAAGCAGGAATAGGGGAGATGGGCGAGGCGGTGAAAGATGTCCTCCATGGGAGGCGCATCCTCCAGCTCCCGCGCCTCCACGCGCAGTCGCACGACGTTTCCGTCACCACTCCCTGACGATGCTCCCTCGTGCAGGTCCCGCGCCAGCGCGCGCAGCCAGGCATCGCTTGCGTTCCTCTCTCCGGTCAGCGCCATGGACATACCTCCGCGATCCACCGGGCCGGGAAGCGCACCCGGGTAATTTCCCACTTATTGCCAATCAAAGACCAAAGACCCACGCACCTACCGCGCGGCCGCAACGTCCCGCGCGTCGCGGCATGCCGCGAGGAAGTTCTCCAGGAGCCGCAGGCCGTGCGGCGTCATGAAGGATTCCGGGTGGAATTGGATCCCCTCCACCGGGTAAGCGCGATGCCGTACCCCCATGATCAAACCGTCCCCGGTGCGCGCGCTCACCTCCAGGCAGGAGGGGAAGGAATCTTCCAGGATGACCAGGGAGTGGTAGCGAGCCGCCTCCATGGGGTTGGGGAGCCCCCGGAATACGCCCCGACCGTCGTGGTAGACCAGGGAGGTCTTCCCGTGCATGACGTACGGCGCGCGGTCTACCCGCCCCCCGTAGACCTCGCCGATACACTGGTGCCCCAGGCATACCCCGAGGATGGGGATACGCGGTCCGAAGGCGGCGATTATCTCCTTGGAGAGCCCCGCGTCGCGCGGCGCCTTGGGGCCGGGGGAGATGACGATCCCCGCGGGGGCCAGTTCCTCCACCTGCTCCAGGCGTGTATGGTCGTTACGAAAGACCACCAGGTCCGCCCCCAGGATGCCCAGGAACTGCACCAGGTTGTAAGTGAAGGAATCGTAGTTGTCCACCATGAGGATCTTTCCGCTGCTCACCCGCTCACCCCCGAAACATGCCTTCGCCGCGGGGCGAGACGCACGGAGGCCGCCTCCGGGCGACTTCCCTTCGCCCCGCCTCCCCCGACGACTCCGGCCGTGCCGTCGTTTCCGTGTTCCTCATCGTCCTTTCGCTTCCTCCGGATCGGGCGGGTGGTTTCGCCCCCGCGCCGCGCAATGTCCCTCATTCCCGGCGTGGTGACCGGCAAAAATAAATCCCAGCCTTTTCCGGCTGGGTGCCGACCCGATAGGTCGCCTGACATACCGGTCAGGATGGATTATATCACAAGGATACCGACTTACCCACCCGGATTTGGGGGCCTCCCGACTATTTCGCCCTGGGAAGGTTACCCGCCCGACCCCGAGTTGCGCTATGCTTGTGGCAAGATAACGTCCGTCAAGCATCATGGATGTCGAACGGGGAGGCGGGCAGCATGGGTCAATCCTTGCACGGGAAGCGGTCGGCCATCGTATCCCTCGTGTTGCTCGTATTCCTCCTGTCCCTGCTGGTCTGCGCACCGGTCGCGGTAGCGGGGTGCGGGCGGAAGGCGGCAGGGCCTCCGGGCACGCTGGAAACCCCCCGACTGGACAGCGGCCCCATAAGCGGCTCCTGCCGGGACGGCATATGGCAATACCTGGGAATACCTTACGCGGCCCCTCCCGTCGGCGAGCTGCGCTGGAAGGAGCCGCAGCCGGTCGCAGCCTGGGAGGAGGTGCGGCCCTGCAACGAATACGGCCCCTCGTGTCCGCAGATCGAGGAGGACTGGACGGGGAAACTGGCGCAGAGGAAGATGAGCGAGGACTGCCTCTACCTCAACGTGTGGACGCCCGCGGAGGGCCCGGGGGAGCGCTTGCCGGTGATGGTATGGATACACGGCGGGGCCTTCAAGGGCGGGTCCGGCTCCCTCTCCCTCTACGACGGACACAACCTTGCAGCGAAGGGCGTGGTCGTGGTCACCATCAACTACCGCCTGGGGCCCTTTGGGTTCTTCGCCCATCCCCTGCTCACCGAGGAATCGCCCAACGGCACCTCCGGCAATTACGGCCTGCTGGACCAGATAGCGGCGCTGCAGTGGGTACGGCGGAATATAGCGGCCTTCGGCGGTGACGCGGGCAACGTCACCGTCTTCGGCGAATCGGCCGGCGGGATGAGCGTCATCGACCTCATGGCCAGCCCGCTCGCGGAGGGCCTTTTCCACCGCGCCATCGTGGAAAGCGGTCCAGTGCTGGACCTGGGGCTGCCCATAAGCAGGACCCCCACCCTGAAGGAAGCGGAGAGGAAGGGACGGGAGATCGCGGGGAAACTCGGCCTTGCGTCGGAAGGGGACGAACTGGCCGCGTTGCGCTCCGTCCCCCCCGAGAGGCTCCTGGAGGCCTCCTCTTCCGCGGAGACCATCATGAGCCCCCTGGATCTCCTGCCGAACGTGGACGGCTACGTGCTGCCGGAGTCCCCCGTGGAGGCCTTCTCCTCCGGAAGGCAGCACCGCGTGCCGCTCCTCACCGGCCTCAACGCCAACGAGGGCATCCTCTTCGTCCCGGACCTCGACCTGGACACCTACCGCCTCATGGCCGGCTTCCTTTACGGAAAGTATGCCGAGGAGGTGATTGAGATGTTCCCCGCCGGGAGCGAAGACGAGGTGGACGCCGCGGTTGACCGCGTGGTGACGCAGCTCGGCTTCGCCGCCTCTGCGAGGTTCACGGCCGAATGCATGGCGAACATCGGCATCCCGTCCTACCTCTATCATTTCGTGCGCACCACCTACGACCCGCGCGCGGGATCCCGTGGTTCCTTCCACGGACTGGAGATCGCCTACGTCTTCGGCAACCTGGACAGCCTGCAGGCGGAAGCGGTGAGCGAGTCCGACCGGCGACTTTCGGATACCATGATGGCTTACTGGACCAATTTCGCGCGCTCCGGCGATCCCAACGGTGAGGGTCTTCCGCAATGGCCCCCTTACGGCGAAGACGCGCGTCACCAGGAACTCGGCGAGGAGATCTCCTCCCAGTCCGCGCTGTACCAGCATTCCTACGAGTTCGTCCTGCGCTTCAGCGGCCTTTCCCCCTGATCGCTCACTCGCTTGAGGCCGGAAACATGCGCCGGACCGGCCCCCTTCCATCGACCACCCGGCCCTGCCCCCTGCCCGTCGTCCGAGGCCCCCGGACCGAAAGAAGGGATGGGCACCCGACAAGCTTGGAGAACCGTTGCGTCGTTCGCGGCGAGCGCGCCTTTTCCGATCCCGCGAACCTTATGGCGGGTTACGCGGCGCCGAGCGAGACCGTCACCCGGGGGCCCCGTACCGGAAGAAGGGATGCGCCCACAACAAGCCCGCCGAGCGAGGCGCTCGGCATGGCCTTCCGATCCGACCAGCCTCGTCGCCGCGCCGGAGGCATGAAGAGGGATGCCGGGAGGGGGCTGAGCTATCCCCTGCGCCCCTTGATAAGGCCTGCGGACATGAACGCGGCCCGACCCGTGTCCCTGCGAGCCCCGTGCCTGTGGTCAGAAGCCGAGGGTTCGCCGACCAGGAAGACCTTGAAGTCTGTCATCATGGGACGGCGGGAGATGATGGTGGTGATGCGGCAGATGTTCGCGGGCCGGTTGCAGTCCACGCACCTGCCCTTCTCCACGCAGGGGGTATCCAGGTTGTAGCGGATGGCGTTGGCGGGCGCCGCCACCTCGCGGATGCGCTGCATGGCCGCTTCCAGGTCCTCCACGATCTTGTTGTAACCGGCTACGATGATCACCTTCGCTGGGCCGAAGGAGATGCCGGCTACCCGGTTGCCTATACCGTCCACGTTGACTATCTCCCCCCGCAGGGTGAGGGCGTTGGCACTGGAGAGATAGACGGGGCACGTGAGCGCCTCCCTCCGTACCCGCATGGCCTCCTCGAGGTCCATGCCGGCCTCGTGGGCCAGCACGCGGTTTCCCCTCTCACGCAGCGACTCAAGGATCCCCAGCTGGCGCACGGTCCAGGAGCCGCCGCAGCCCACCGGCGCGTCATCGGGCACGGCCTCCAACACCGCGCGCACCGCCTCCTCCCGGCCCCCGTAGAAGCGCGCGTCGAACTCCTTCTTCCGCAGGGCCCTGACGGCGGCGTCACACCTGGTCCTCACATAACGAGACCAGACCTCCCCCATCTCGGAATAACTCATGGTCCCTCCTTTACCCTCCGCATGCGCCTTGTTCCCGCCAGCCGGAAACGAACGACGGGCATGACCTGTGCACGATTATAAATATTCCTCCCCGCGGCCGATAAGTGGTATATAAACCAGGCGGGTCCGGCCCGCAAGCAGGCGCAAGGAAAGGGAGGGGAGTTGGAACGGCGGGAGATCCTCATGGCCGCGCTGTCGGGCGAGCCCACCCCCCGTCCGCCCGTCATCGGCCCGGGAGGCCTCATCAACGTGGTCACGCGCGAGACCCTTGACCGCTTCCACGTGCCCCTGCCCGCGGCCCACTACAGCGGCGTGATGATGGCCGAGCTCGCAGCCGCCTGCTACGACATGGTGGGCTTTGACAACGTGGGAGTACCCCTCTGTCTCACGGTGGAGGCGGAGGTGCTGGGTGCCAAGGTCAACATCGGCGACGCCACCACCCTGCCCCGCATCGTCGCTTTCCCGGAACTCTCCCCCGAGGAGATCATCGCCAACGCCCTGCCGGCCCTGCTCAACCACGGCCGCGTCCCCCAGGTCCTGCGCGCCGTGGAGCTGCTGCGCCAGATGCGCCCCAGCGCGCCCATCATCGGCAACCTGGCGGGACCGGCCACGCTGGCAGCCTCGCTCATACGCCCCTCCGTCCTCCTCGACCTCATCCGGAAGGACCCCAGCTTCCTCAACCGCCTGCTCGAGGGCGTCGTCTCCTTCCTCTGCGCTTATGCGGAGGCCATGGTGGAGAGGGGCGCGGAGATAATCATGGTACACGAGCCGGCTGCGCGCACCGGCTCCTACATGGGCTTCGACCTCTTCGTCAACGTCATCCCCTACCTGAACGAGGTGAGCAGGTACGCACACCTCGGGGGCGCGAAGCTCGTACTACACGTATGCGGCGGGCGCATGGAGCAGGTCAAGATGTGCCGCGAAGCGATGGTGGACGCCTACTCGTTCGAGTCCGAGGTGGACCCGGGTGAGGCCTTCCGTATACTGGAAAAACCCATCGTGGGCACCGTCCCGGCCTCGCTGGTGCACTATTTCCCTCCCGAGATGGTCCTGGAAGAGACCCTCATGGTCATGCGCAGCGGGGCAGCCCTCCTCTCCCCTCCCTGCGGCCTGGGCTTGGACACGCCCTTCCAGAACCTGCGTATCATGAAGGAAGCCTCGCATCGCTTTCGCGTCTGAGCCACGCCCGTTCCCTTCCCGTTCGACCTCCTTCACCGCGCGACACGGGTCAAGGCCTCACGGAGACCTCCCAGTCGCCGAGACGGCGCAGGCGCACGGCCTCGTCAATCACCAGGTAGGTGGCGGTGGTGTTGTCTCCCCCATCCTCAAGCCAGCACCCGCAGTTGGCCAGGAGCACCCTGCCGGCTCCCACGCGCATGCCGTGCAGGCCCGCCCGGTGGGTATGTCCGAAGACGAAGAGGTCGGGAATGTGCCCGGGTAGCATGGTTTTCAGAAGCTCGCGCACTTCCGGCGCATTCTCGACAACGCTCTTGAAACGGCCCGGGCTCGCGCCCTTTTTCGATTGGAAGCGGAGCAGGCGCATGGAAAAGCGGATAAGTCGGTAGAAGGTGTACTCCCAGGCGAGGAGCTCCGGAACGCGCGCGGTGGAGGTGAGGAGCTCGAAAAAGGGGCGGTTAAGGCGATCGAGGTCGCCGAGGGATATCCCCCGCGATCTGCCCAGCACCCAGTGCGCCAGCCAGGCGGTCTTCGCCCACCAGAACGAGCGCGTGAAGAAATCGAGGTGGTGCCCGTGCATGAGAAGGAGCGTCCTTCCCCCCACCTCGAGGTGCAGGAATGGGTAGAAGGTCTGCAGCGGCAGCCCGCACACCCTCGACCCTTCACCCCTCATCCATCGGCTCACGCCCGCGACCGTACTGCGGCGGTCTTCCCCCGCCCGCGACGGTTCTCCGCTCTCACCTTCCCATCCAAGGCGGCGCCACTGTCGCCTTTCCTCGCCAAACGAGACCAGGTGAAAATCGTGGTTTCCCGGCACCATGAACACCTGCCTGCCGGCCGCCCACTCGCCGAGGGCACGGAAAAACCTCTCGCCGGCGCGGCTGGCCTCGGGAAGACCGGCCCACCAGAGATCCCACACGTCGCCCAGGAGAACCAGCGCATCCACTCCGTCCAGGCCGGAGAGCTCCTCGAGGAAAGCCCCTATCTTGTCCCCGCTGGACAGGACGGCGCCCTCGTGACCGAAATGCGTATCGCTCAGGACCACCAGCCTGCGTATGGCGCTCAATTCAATACTCCCCTCCCGTTATCCCGGCTCCCGCTACGGCCCGTGCACGTTGCTGCGGCGTTCGGAACCACCAGCCTGCGTATTGGCGCCCGATGCCGTCCTCCCCTCCCGTTATCCCGGCTCCTGCAATGCCCGTGCACGTTGCTATATAATGCGGTTGGTCTATTATAATATCCTCCGCCCGGCGGCGAGAGTGCGGAGAAAGAAGGGAATATCCTCCGCCCGCCGGCGAGCGGGAGGCGGAATGAGGGACCTGCGACCCGCGGTGCGATCCCGCCGGCGCAGGAAAGCGCGAAAGGTTGGCGTGAGCACATGCTGGAGGCTTCTAACACGCTGGAACTCATAGGCAACACGCCCCTGCTCAAGCTGAACAAGGTGGTGCCGCGCAATCCCCGCGTGGAGATCTATGCCAAGATGGAGGGCTTCAACCCCTGCAGCTCGGTCAAGGACCGCGTGGCTAAGTACATGATCGAGGGGGCGGAGGAACGCGGTGAGCTCACTCCCGACAAGACCATCGTGGAGGCATCCAGCGGAAACACCGGTATCGGCCTGGCCATGGTGGCTGCCTTCAAGGGTTACCGCCTCAAGATCATCATGCCGGAGTCCATGAGCGTGGAGAGGCGCCGGGTCATGCAGGCCTTCGGCGCGGAGGTGATCCTGACGCCAGCCGGGGAGGGCATGAACGGCGCCATCGCCAGGGCGGAGGAGATGGGGAAAGAGCCCGGTTGCTATCACCCCGACCAGTTCGCGAACCCCGACAACGTGCGCGCCCACTACGAGGGCACGGGAAGCGAGATCCTTTCCCAGGTAGAAGGGATAGACGTCCTGGTGGCCGGCATAGGCACGGGGGGGACCATAACCGGTGTGGGCAGGAGGCTGAAGGAAGCCTATCCTTCGCTGCGCGTGGTGGGAGTGGAGCCCTACCCCAAGTCCCTCATCCAGGGCCTGCGCAACCTGCAGGACTTCGTCCCGCCCATCCTCGACCTTTCCCTCCTGGACGAGAAGCTCAACGTGGAGGACGGTTGCGCCTTCAACACGGTGAGGGTGCTGGCCAACATCGAGGGGCTTTTCGTGGGCATGTCCTCCGGGGCGGCCGTGCATGCCGCCCTGCAGGTGGCGGAGGAGATGGAGCGGGGACGCATCGTGGTCATCCTTCCCGACCGCGGCGACCGCTACCTGAGCACCGACTGTTTCTCATGCGCAAACCTTGAATGCGTCTACCGCGACTTCCTCCAATCCCTGCAAACCAGGCACCCGGATTGAGCGCTCACTGCACGCGTCCGTTCCCGGCCTCCGCCGCCTCGCGCACCCTTCCGGCATCCTCCCGTGTTCTGCGCAAAGAACGGGTGTTCCGGGGAAAAACCCCCGTGGGCCCCCGAAAAGCCTCCGAGAAGCCTCCTATATAGTCCGTGGCGTTTCGTGTCGATTAATCTTATGATTGATGGGGGTACCCCGATGACACCGTGCGGGTGCGGCCTGCACGGGAGGTTGCTGAAGAGGAGGCGGCGGCATGCCCTCTGCGACGGACAGGCTGTCACAGTTGCTGCTGAAGCACAACATCATCACGGAAAAACAACTGGCGCAGGCCATGGAGCGCCAGAAGGAGACGGGTGCCAGCCTGGGCAGGGTCCTCCTGGAGATGGGCATGGTCAAGGAGAACCAGCTGGCGGAGCTTATCGCCCGCGAGCTGGGCCTGGAATACGTGGACCTGCTCGAGTACAAGATAAACATCCAGGCGACGACCTCCATAGACGAGTCCACGGCCAGGCGCTACAGCTGCATCCCCATCGACTTCGAGGACGGTAAGTTGGTTGTGGCCATGGCCGACCCCACTAACATCTATGCCCTGGATGACATCCGCCTGAGCACCGGGTACGAGGTCAAGCCGGTGGTGAGCGCACGGGAGGATATCCAGAACGCCATCCAGCGTTACTACCACCTGGACACCGACGTGGTGGAGGAGGCCCTCCAGGGACGGGAAGAGGAGGATATGGAGGCCATCACCGGGGTGGTGGACGACACGCCCCTGGTGCGTTTTACCACCACCATGATCAGCGAGGCCATCAACCGGGGAGCCAGCGACATCCACGTCGACCCCCGGGAAAACGAGGTCCTCATCCGCTACCGCATTGACGGCGTCTGCCAGGAGATCAAGCGCCTGCCCAAGAACATCCACGACGGGATCGTCTCGCGCATCAAGATCATCTCCGACCTGAACATCGCCGAGAGGAGGGTACCCCAGGACGGCCATTTCGGCATCGTCCAGAACGGCAAGTCCATCGACTTCCGCGTGGCCGTCCTCCCCACCGTCTACGGCGAGAAGGTGGTCATGCGTATCCTGGACAGGTCAAGCATCCTGCTGCGCCTGGAGGACTTAGGCTTTCTCCCCGAGGCGCTTGAGAAGTACCGCCAGGCCTTCAGCAAGCCCCACGGCGCCCTCCTGGTCACCGGGCCCACCGGTAGCGGGAAATCCACCTCCCTCTATGCCACCCTCAACGTCCTGAACACCGAGCACAAGAACATCACCACGGTGGAGGACCCCGTGGAGTACCGGCTCTCGGGGATCAACCAGGTGCAGGTGAACCCCAAGGCCGGCCTGCATTTCGCCAACGCCCTGCGCAACATCCTGCGCACCTCGCCCGATATCCTCATGGTCGGCGAGATCCGCGACCGCGAGACGGCGAAGACGGCCATAGAGGCCGCCCTCACGGGACACCTGGTGCTCTCCACCCTGCACACCAACGACGCTCCCAGCGCCCTCCCCAGGCTCATCGAGATGGGGGTGGAGGCCTTCCTGGTCTCCTCGGCGATCAACTGCGTCATGGCCCAGAGATTGGTGCGCAAGCTCTGCCCCAACTGCAAGGTGCCTTACGAACCTGACCCTGAGGTCCTGAGAGCGCTGCAGTTCCCCGCCGAAGATCTGGAGGACCTCGTTCTCTACAAGGCCAACGAGAACGGTTGCGCCAAGTGCAGCGGTACCGGCTACAAGGGCCGCATCGGCCTCTACGAGGTCATGCCCATGAGCGAGGAGATCAAGAAGCTGACGGTGCGGGAGGCCTCCGCCACCATGATCATGAACCAGGCCAAGGAAGAGGGCCTGATCACCATGCGCGACGACGGCTTCACCAAGGTGAAGATGGGAATAACTTCCATCGAAGAGGTCATGCGGGTGGTGGCCGTCTAGACCCCACGCAGGGCATCCTCCACGGTGGGATAAAAGGGGATTATCTTCCCTATCTGGACCACCTCGAAAAGATCGGCGATCGTCTCGGAAGCCCGCGCGATGACCAGACTTCCGCCGGCCTTTTCCGCCTTCTTATAGGCGTCCACGATAACCGACAGCCCGCCGCTCGAGAGGTAACTGGTGTTCTCCATGTCCAGTACGATGCGGCAGACGGGTCGCTTGAGAAGCGAGTTGATGAGGGCGAAAAAGTCCTCAACGTTGGTGGAGTCAACCACCCCGTCCAGGTGCACCACCACCTTGGCCCCGCCCTCTCTCTCCTCCGTTTCCCAGATCATGCCGTCGCCTTTCCCCTTCATCTACTCGCGCAGCGCCCGCCCGAACTGGAAGAAGACCTCCGGGATGGGGGGCATACCGAAACCGATGACGAAGGCCATCACGGAAGGAAGGATCAACACCCAGACGAACGCGCCGGGGAACATGGCCTCCACGGTGTAGCGCATGATCTCCGCGCCGTTCTCCCACAGGAAGCGGAAGGAAACGAGGTCGAAGAGGATGGTCCTGAAGGCCGCGTTCTTCATTATGATGAGGAACCAGTGGATGAACTCTCCGACGGCCAGCGAGAAGAAGGTCACCAGCGCGGCCTGCACCGCCAGCTTGGTGCCGTGCTTCCTGCCCGCCTTCCACCAGAAAAGCAGCCCGAGGAGAACGCCTATGCCCACGGCGTGGATGCCGTATTCCGTGTCCTTCGGCACCAGGTAGGCGTTGGGTACGGCCCAGAGCACAGCACCCAGCAGCAGCATAATGGCGACGAAAAGCGCGGCGCGCCACCAGGAACCGGCGATGAGGGTGTGCTCCGCGGAACGTCCCTGGGCTATGAAATCCCAGCGCTCCCGGCGTTCTTTCCTGCGCTCCTCCCTACGCGCCGCCCTCCTTCCCCTCGGGCGCGCCGCTTCCTCTCCGGGCCGGGGAAGAGCGACGGCGCCGCCGGCCTCCGCGGCGGTCGCGGCAACCGACCCCCGGGGTTCCACCATCCCTGTGAGCGAAGGCTTGATCTCCCCGCTTCCCGCATCCTCCCCGGGTTTGAGCAGGGTGGCAACGACGTCCTCGAGAAGGAGGTCCTCCGAGGAGGAGTCCTGCCTTGCCGGCTTCCTCGCCCCGCGATGCCTGGCGGCGCGTGGCGGCCTCAAGCGAACCGGCGCTTCCTCCACCGGCGCCTCCGCGGTCTCCCCCTCCGCGGGAGGAACCTCATCCGGAACCGCCGCCCTGTCCCGCTTCTTACCCAGGCGGAAACGCGGGCCCTCCGTCACCAACTGGCTGAAGTCCTCGTCGGGCCCCTGGGCAAGGAAGGCGCTCGTTTCCTCTTCTCTCGCTTCCTCACCCTTTTCCTCGCGAGTTTCCTCCTCGGCTGCCGCTTCCTCGCGTGCCGGTGCAGGTGCCTCTTCGCGCCCTTCCTCGCGTGCCGTCTCCTCTTCCTCCCCGCGCGCTATCTCCAGGGTCTCCTCGCGTTCTTCCTCCAGGACCGCCTCCCGCGCCTCCTCCTCGATGATCTCCAGGGCCTCCACCCGGGCACCTTCCGTCATCAACCCCGTTGCTTCCTCGCGTGCCGGTGCAGGTGCCTCTTCGCGCCCTTCCTCGCGTGCCGTCTCCTCTTCCTCCCCGCGCGCTATCTCCAGGGTCTCCTCGCGTTCTTCCTCCAGGACCGCCTCCCGCGCCTCCTCCTCGATGATCTCCAGGGCCTCCACCCGGGCACCTTCCGTCATCAACCCCGTTGCTTCCTCGCGTGCCGGTGCAGGTGCCTCTTCGCGCCCTTCCTCGCGTGCCGTCTCCTCTTCCTCCCCGCGCGCTATCTCCAGGGTCTCCTCGCGTTCTTCCTCCAGGACCGCCTCCCGCGCCTCCTCCTCGATGATCTCCAGGGCCTCGCCTTGCTCCAATTCCTGGATTATTTCGTCCACTTCCTCACCGGGAACCTCCGGAAGAACCTCCCGAGCCTTCTTTTCTTCTTCTTCAGGAAGCACTGTTTCAGGCCTCTTCCTGCGACCAGGAAGGATGAAACCGCGCCTCAACGGCCTCAGGCGCGGGACCTTGCGCTCAACCGGAGCAGGCGTTGAACCCGCTCCCGGTGGTGCTTCTTCCGGCGCAGCCGCCTCACCCGGGGGAAAAACGTGGGCTGCTGGCTCGCTGGGGGCGAGGATCGCCGGCTTGCGGGGAACGGCAGCCTCGGGCTTCGAAGGGGCTCCTGTGGGCTCGCCTTCCCTACCGGCCGCCTCCAACGGCGTCTCCTTCGTTGCCTTCTCCGGCTCCGGCGCGAGCTCCCTCGCTATCTCGCTCACCTTGCGCCGGTAGCACTCGTGGCACAGCGTGGTCTGGTCCGTTTCCCGCACGCATTCGATGCAGAAACCGGTGCCGCAATCCCGGCAGGAAGCCACTACCCGCTTGTTGGGATGCCTGTGACAGTTCAAAAGCTCTCCTCTACTTTCACCTTGCCTGTTTCATCGACTTTCCAACGGCCATTCCCTCCCTAAGGAGATATTAGCCCATACCGTCATGTTGCGGAAGGACCGCATTCCTTCGCATCCGACCCCGGGTCTACTCTCCAAGATAGAGCCGGTTGATCTCCAGCTCCACCCGCTCCACCAGGGGATCAAGGCGGTTTATCTTCAGGGCGGCGAAGATCTCCTCGGCCAGCGCGGGATATGCGGAGATAAGCTCGCTGACCCTTTTGCTGCTCTCACCGCCGGCGTTTACCAGCACGGTGGTTCCGCTCCGCAGCAGGGAGATGCTGTCCCGTGCGGCTGACCTGATGTTCGTTATCAGGTCCATAAAGAAAGCCTTATACCCGGCAACGGCATCCGGCACCGATACTCCATTCAAGGCCTCCAGGGATCGATCGCTGGTTGCGACCAGCTCATTGAGGTACTGCAGGATCTCCGCAGGTTCTTTCAGCATGCCCAAAGGAACGGTAAGGTTCACGAGCAGGGTCGGTTCCGCCGCTTTCAGCGTGTTCTCCACCCCGTCAAACGCCAGGCGCAGTTCCTCAACCGCACCTTTGGTCCCCTCGCACAACTCCCCGACCATGACCCCCAGCTGAGCCGTCTTTCCCCCGTACCTCATCCCTTGAAGGACCTCCACGTCCGCCAAGAGCCTCCCGGCGGAGTCGCGGCTTGCACCTATCAGTTCCGTTGCCGATTTAACATAATCCGCGTCACCCAGCTCGATGAATCCAAGCGCAGCGGCAAAGTCGTCACACTCCCCAAGGTCGGAAACGAAACCGCGCACGGCCGCGTCTATTTCCTCGAGGGAGGCGGCTGGTTTTCCGCATCCGGCACAAGCGCACCCGACTACGGCAAGGCAAGCAAGGGCGACCGCGATCCGGGGATGCAACGGACGCGCACCGATGCGGGTTATCGCGCGACGCATCTCTTTCCTTGACATTTCCCCCTTCGTTACAGATCCCGTAAAGGTTACACATTCAAGCCATCGTCGTTTTTCCCGTTAATATTGAGGGGGTCGGCCATGTCCCGCTGCACGGGTCACACCGACGGTCGGCCGTCATGACCCCGTGAAGGCGCGCCTTCACGCATTCACCGCTCCTATTACGATACTGTCCCGGAAGGGCGGCGTGTCGCCAGGCCATCCCTTCCGGGACACCGCACACAGGCCCATCCCCGTTCCGGGGAAGGGCCTTTCCACTACGGGTGAGCCCGCGGAGACGGGAATGACCAGTCTCCGCCGTTGGCATCCCAGTAGAGCCCCTCGATCTTGCACTCGACATTGGTTAGATCCAGTATATTCAACCTACTGTTCATCTGCAGCACGATCTGGTCGAGCAAGGACACGGTGGCGTCATCGTTGTTGTTGTCAACTCCGGAGGCGTTGACGGCGTTCACCAGCGCCTGGCCGCGGTCGCTGTGGGCGGGGCCTCCCAGGTTGACGATGAGGTTGGTGATGAAGCTGGGGTTGGAGGCTATGGCACCGGCCAGCACGTTGGTATCCAGCGCGCCCAGCAGGTTGGTGAGGAAGGTGCCGTTGGCGTTGACGGCGGCGGCGATCACGTTGGCATTGAGAGCCCCGATGAGGTTGGTGAGGAAGGCCTGGTTGGCGTTGACGGCAGCGGCGATGGTCGACGCGTTGAGGGCCCCGATGAGGTTGCGCAGGAAGGTGCCGTTGGCGTTGATGGCCGCCGCCAGCGTACTGGCGTTGAGCGCGCCCAGCAGGTTGGTGAGGAAGGCCTGGTTATTGTTGAGGATGTAAGCCACCTGCGAGGCGTTCAGCCTTGAAACCAGGGTGGTCAGCCAGTTCCTCACCGAGTTGTCGTTGAGCACGTTGGCCAGCACCTGGCTGTCCAAACCGGTCAATAGGCTCGCCACGAAGCTCTGGTTGCTGTTTATCGCGGTGGCCAGCACGCTCGGCGAGAGGTTGGTCACTAGGCCGGTGACGAAGGTCTGGTTGGCGTTTACCGCGCCGGCCACCACCGACGGGTCGAGGTAACCGACGAGGTTCTGCATGAAGGTGCCGTTGGCGTTGAGGGCGTTGGCCAGGACCTGGGGATTGAGGGCTCCTATGAGGTTCGTGACGAAGGTGCCGTTGGCGTTGAGGGCCGCCGCCACCACGCTGGGGCTGAGGGCTCCCATCAGGTTGCTGAGGAAGGTGCCGTTGGCGTTGATGGCGTTGGCCAGCACGGTGGGGTTCAGCTTCCCGAGCAGCTGGGTGAGGAAGGTCCCGCTGGCGTTGATCACGTTGGCCAGCACGGTGGTGTCCAGGTGCTGCACAAGGCCGGTGATGAACGCCTCGTTGGCGTTGACTGCGTCGGCGATAACACCGGGGTCGAGAGCGGCCATCAGGTCGGCGATCCAGTCCCCGTTATTGTTCACCACGTAAGCCACGTTGCCCTCGTCGACCTGGGGCAGCAGGGCCGTCAGGAAGTCCCGAGTGTGGTCGGAATTCACGATGCCCGCGATGTCGGCGGTGTTGAGCCCCGGTATGATGGTCTCCGTCAGCCAGGTCGACAGCCCGCTCACCATGCTGTTCACCGTGCCCGGCGTGATGTTGGTGACCACCGAGTTCAGCCAGCTCACGTTGTTGTTGACTATGGATGCGACGTTGGGCGCGCTGAGCTGCGGCAGCAGGGCGTTGAGGAAGGCCGTCGTCTCCGGGGCGTTCGCCAGGTTGGCGATGGAGGCGAGGGCATTGACCCTCAGGTCATCCATGAGGTCGCCCCACCAGGTGGGATCCAGGTCATTTACTATATCCACCACCAGGGAGGTATTGAGGTTGGATATGAAGTCCCCGATCCAGGCGCCGTTGGTGTTGGCGATGCCCGCCATGATGGCCGGGTCGAGCTCGAGGATGAGGTTGTTCACGAAGTCGGTGAAGGCGGCGTTGTTGAGCAGGGTCCCCAGGTTGCCCAGGGTGGTGGGGTTGTTGAGGTCGGTGAAGAGCTGCGTCATCCAGGAGGCGTCCAGCTCGTTCACGATGTCCACCACGGTCATGGTGTTGAGGTTGGAGACCAGGTCTCCCACCCAGGCTCCGTTGTTGTTGAGGATCCCGGCGAGGATGGCGGGGTCCAGGTAGCCGATGAGGGCGTCAACGAAGGAGGTGAACTCTGTTGAGTTGGCAATATTTCCCATGACGTTCAGAGTCGTTGGGTTGTTGAGGTCGGTGAAGAGTTGCGCCGTCCAGGCGGGATCCAGGTTGTTCACGATATCCCGCAGCATGGTGGTGGAGAGATTGGAGACGAGGTCTCCCACCCAGGCGCCGTTGTTATTCACTATTCCCGCCACGGTCGCTGGATCCAGCAGTGGTATCAGGTCATTCAGGAAGTCCACCGTGGCGGGGTCGTTGGCGATGTCGGCGATTGTGTTGCGGTCCAGTCCCGACATGAGGGTCCCGATCCAGCCGTTGGAATAGAGCTGGGCCAGGATGCCGTTTATGGTCCCGGGCGTGATCTGGGAGGTGAAGTCCCCGATCCAGGCGGCGTTGTTGTTGACGATGGCGGCGAGCTGGTCCTCGTCGAGCAGGGGCAAGAGGTCGGAGATGAAGTCCACCGTGGCGGGGTCGTTGGCGATGTCGGCGATTGTGTTGCGGTCCAGTCCCGCCATGAGGGTCCCGATCCAGCCGTTGGAATAGAGCTGGGCCAGGATGCCGTTTATGGTCCCGGGCGTGATCTGGGAGGTGAAGTCCCCGATCCAGGCCCCGTTGTTGTTGACGATGGC